>CAYVMK010000104.1:5955-6911 GCA_964452445.1 uncultured Desulfonema sp.
TGTGTTGGGTGTGTTTGGTTTGTGGTTGAACGTTCCAGACCAGACGGCCTCACGCGAGAACACGTCCCAAATTTCCCGCCAACGGTCAGGATACTCGGTGAACCCAAAATACTGGATACGGGCATGGCTCGCCTTGTCGCCGGGTCGCGGGCGAGAGGCGCAATCGTACACGCCAAGTTCATCGAAGTCGGTCAGGATGGACAGGGCAAGTTTGGCGCTGAAGCCGTAGCGGCGAAGTTGATAGGCCGGCGCGGGATCAGCGCTGATATTGACGCCGCACTTCTTGGCTTCGACGTAGAACTTCGGCAACGTGCCGACGCGGAACGTGTAGTCGGGTGCCTTCTGTTGGCCTTCCACATCCAGACTGTCTTCGGGAATGACTTCGCGATATTGGGGTGCGGTCATGGAGTCGTTGCGCACGTCCCAACCAAGGGCCTCGAAAAAAGGGTCTATAAGCGATTGGCGGACGTGGGCTTCCTTGACTCCAGGGGCGAGGAAGGACTGCCGGTTCGTAGCGAAATACTGACACAGCTTTGCGACTTCATCTTTGCCTTGGTCAAATATCTTACTCATAAGTGCTCAATCCTTATCCCCGGTTATCGGCAACATTCAGACGCCCGACGACGAACTCATCTGCACCAAAGGCCGTCAGTCTCTTGGTGTGTTATGAAGTGAAATATTAAATGTTTATTTCTTTAATGTTTATTTGATATTGTTTTTCATCAATTGATGCTTTTTTCATTATAATATGAGAAAATTTGGAATCCGATTTTAACAAAATTTTTAATAATTCCAAATCACTCATTTTAACTCTATAACCAACTATGATAGCTTTAATACAATCCGTTGGCATCGGAAAAAGATATGTGGGTGGCATTGTTTCCTTGATAATTCCCTTCCAATTGTAGGTTGCCGAATTAAAGGAGAAGAAAGCCAAGCCTAATTTTTAAGTTGCG
>CAYVMK010000105.1:0-6908 GCA_964452445.1 uncultured Desulfonema sp.
AATCACCTACCACGCCCATAGGACGTGGTTTGATGAAGCCTCCTCGAAGGAGGCGTTGTCTTAGAGAAAGCCCCTGAAGGGGCTAATTATCTATTCGTCTTGTTTATCTTGCTCTTGGATATATTTTCTTATTGTATCTTCGTCTAATCCAACTGTGCTCACACAATATGGTATTTGCAGTCCCACATTACATGTGATAATGACTTCCAATCCTTCATAGGTTCTTCCTCCTACTCCCTTTTGGAGCTTTCCCTGAGAAAGAACCTATACATTATTTTCTTCCCCGCCGGAACGGTCGAACCTTTTAGGATCGCACGAGCGTAGCCCGTGGTTTAATTAAAAGCAATTATTAAATTTCTTTTTTCCTGTTCAGTAAAGCCTGACGGTTTTGTAAAAAGTAAGAATTTGCCCTTTTATGTCATTCCCGCGAAAGTCCGCCACGGCGGATCTTTTCAAATAGTTCTGGACTCCCGTTTTCACGAGAGTGACAACTTTGAGACTTTTTACGAGTCCACTTCAAACCTTCTATTACATCAGATTTTATGATCTCTTACCTTAACCCCCATCGATTCCAGCTTTTCGCGTATGCTGTCGGCAAGACCCCAGTCTTTCTCTTCTCTTGCCTTCTCCCTCTCTTTCAAAAGACGCCTGACTTCAGGATCAAAAGTCCGGTCTGAAAATTCGAAGATATTCAGAACCGAATCGATATAACGGAATGCCTCAACAATTTTTGATGCTCCGTTTGCATCAATCTTTTTATTCACAACCAGAACATTTACCTGTCTCACTATTCCGAATATGGAAGATAGGGCTGCGGATATGTTGAGATCGTCATCCATGGCGCCCGTAAAACCGCTTTTTATGTCATAAAGAAGCTGGTCAAGCTCAGGGTATGATTCACCCTCCGCAACATCACAAAGGGCGCGAATGCACGTGTCAAGCCTGTTTAAAGATTTCCTTGCATCCTCAAGCCTTTCCGCCGAGAAGATGACCGGCTTTCTGTAGTGGTTCGATATCAGCCAGAATCTTATCTCCCTGCCCGTATAGCCCATGTTGACAAGGTCTGAGATGGAGATCTCATCCACCTTTTTGCCGTCAACAAGCACCCGCTCGCAGTGCATCCAGAATTTTGCAAGAGGTTTTCCGGTCAAAGCCTTGGCTATTGCTATCTCGTTTTCATGGTGCGGGAAGACAAGCTCCCTGCTGCTGGTGTGAATATCAAAAGTTTCGCCGAGGTATTTCATTGATATTGCGGCGCACTGGATGTGCCAGGAGGGCCTGATATTTCCCCAGTCTGTCGCGGTGTAAATTCCTCTTTTAAGCTCGGAAAGTTTTGCCCTTTTAAGCAGGGTAAAGTCCCTCGGGTTATCCTTTTCATATTCATCGAGATCAACCGTTGCGCCGACCTTTATCTTGTTTATGTCGATCCCGGATAATTTTCCGTAATCCGCAAAGCGGGAGATATCAAAATAGAGCGAGCGGAGCTTTTCATAGGCATAGCCTTTTTTAACAAGCTTTCCGGCAACCGCTACCATGTCTTCAACATGTTCGCTCGCCCTCGGATAACTGTCGGCAGGCTTGATGCAGAGAAGATCAAGATCCTTCATGAACATGTCTATATGTTTCCCGGTAAACTCGGATAATCCGAGTCCGGCCTTTTCAGAACCGTTTATGGTCTTATCGTCAAGGTCCGTTATATTCATTATATGCTTTACCGAATATCCCCTGAATTCGAGATAGCGGCATAAGATGTCCGAAAAAACAAACCGCCGGCATTCCCCGGGATGCATCCTTGCGTGGGCTGTCGGTCCGCAGGAATAAACGGAAACTTTGCCGGGATGAACAGGCTCAAAGGGCTCCTTGCTTCTTGTCATCGTGTTGAAGAGTTTGATCTCGATCTTTTCCTTAACCGCGAAAAGGGAAGTGCTCAGATACCGTTCCCCGCTGTCGGGAAATATGACGACTATCGTTCCATCATTCATGGCAGCCGCTTCATTCGCGGCAATAACCATGGCGGCGCCGCTGCTCATTCCCACAAACAGGCCCCCTTCCCTTGCAAGGCGCCTTGCCGTTTCATAGGCTTCTTCATCATCGATATTCACTATTTTATCAATGCGCTTCTTTTCATAAATCCCGGGCGTGTATGCCTCTTTCATGTTCTTGAGACCCTGGATTTTGTGTCCGAGATACGGTTCTACCGCTACGATCCTGATATCAGGATTATATTCCTTGAGCCTTCTTGTGATCCCCATCACGGTTCCGGTTGTTCCCAGTGTAGCCACAACCGTTGTTACTTTTCCTTCGGTCTGTCTCCATATCTCTTCGGCTGTTCCAAAATAATGGGCCTGCCAGTTTGCTTTGTTATTGAACTGATCCGTCATAAAATAGGCATTGGGTTTTTCCCTGCAAAGGCGGTAAACTTCTTCAATGGCGCCGTCTGTGCCGAGATGTCCGGGAGTAAGCAGAATCTCCGCTCCACGGGCTTTAAGTATTTTCTGGCGTTCGACGCTTGCGGCTTCGGACATGGTAAGAAGCAGCCTGTATCCCTTTACCGAGCATACAAGGGCAAGACCTATGCCGGTATTGCCGCTGGTCGCCTCTATGACGGTTTTGTCGCGTGTAAGTTCACCCGACTTTTCCCCCTCTTCGATCATAAAGAGGGCAGCCCTGTCTTTTATCGAACCTCCGGGGTTAAAGTACTCAAGCTTTGCAAGAATCCTTACGTTCGGGTTGGGATTCAGGTTTCTTATTTCAACAAGCGGGGTATTTCCTATCGTGTCCAGTATGGAGTAGCTCATAACAATACCTTTATTATATCCTGCCGTACTTGATCTTCATTATTCATGGCATCAATGACAACAAAGCGTCCGGGTTCCCGGCGCGCGAGCTCAAGATAACCTTCTCTTACCTTTTCATGGAAAGCAAGCGCCTCTTTCTCAAATCTTGTTTCAAAGCCTGCTCTCTTTCCTTCCTCTACCTGTTTCCACGCCCGTGAAAGCCCGGCTTCGGGCGGAAGATCAAGAAGAATGGTCGTATCCGGCTTTAAATCATTAATAATCAGACTGTGCAGTTTGCGCAATAAATCCATATCCAAACCGCGGGCATATCCCTGATATGCAATAGTCGCATCAAAATAGCGGTCGCATAAAACGGTCTTGCCTGCTGATAATGACGGCTTCACAACCTTGCTGACATGTTCAGCCCGGTCAGCCACATACAAAAGAAGCTCGGCTGAGGGATCCATCCCCCTGCTTTCCGGATCAAGGAGGATCGCCCGGATCGCCCGGCCTGTGACTGTGCCTCCCGGTTCACGGGTCACGATGCAATCCTTTCCTCTTTGCTTCAGGAATTCCATGGCATGGCGGATCTGGGTCGTTTTTCCGGAGCCTTCGATTCCTTCAAATGTAATAAACATCTCTATATCCTGTCTGTTCAGTCTGTCATCATTGAACCTTGTTTATTCCAACTTCTTTTTTTCCTTTGGCGGCATGCCGTTTTCCCCTGTGTAAAAATGGCGCTCAAGTATTTTATGATAGGATGTCCAGTTTCCTCCTCCATCTCCGGAAGCAATGAATTCCCGTATGCCGCTTATCTTGGAATCGATTTCGTCGATATAATTAAGAAGGACTGCTTCAACCGTCTTTGGCGGCTCAGGAGAACCAAAGTCTCTCGCGCCGTGATGGCTAACTATCATGTGCCTTAACATAAGCGCAAGGGCACCCGGGAATTCTTGAATTTCCTTAATCTTCTCATCGACCATGCGAATGCCTATAACTATATGGTTTAAAAGCCTCCCTTCATCCGAATAATTAATTTTAATATCGTATTCAAATTCCCTTATTTTCCCGATATCATGAAGAATCGTTCCGGCAATAAGAAGATCCCTGTCAAGACCGCTGTAATGGCCTGCGATTTTATCCGCGAGAAGAGCCATTGAAAGGGTATGCTCCAGCAGGCCGCCGATATAAGCATGATGCATTTTTTTCGCGGCAGGAGCTTTTTTGAATTTTTCAACAAACTCAGCGTCATTCCAGAAAGCCGTAAAAAGCTCTCTTAATTTTTTCTCTTTGATTGAATCGGAAAGACCGGCCAGTTGCTTTAACATGGAATCGATATCACGCCCGGTCGCCGGAAGGAAATTGGAAGTATCAATTGAATCCGACGATATGGTCTCCATGCTTTTTATTACAACCTGCAAGGTCCCCTTGTATTCCGAAACATTTCCCCTGACATGAACAAAATCACCGGCATTTGTGCCTGCTGCGACTTTACCCACATTATCCCATACGACCGCTTTTATTTTTCCAGTCCTGTCCGAAAGGGTAATGTTCAGGTAATCGCTCCCGTCTTTTTTTTGAGAAAGAATCTTTTCATAAAGGACAAAAACATCATCCGCCTTATCCCCTGCTTTAAAAGATCCGGCATATTGTTTTTTCATGCAAATCTCTCCATTAGGTTCAAAGTTCCAGGGTTCACGGTTCAAGGTTAGACTGCTGATTCATGAACTATCTCAAGAAATATGAGGAGCAGAAACCAACCAACTGTGAACCGTGAACCTGAAAACCTGTGTAGTTACTAAATCACTAAAACCTGCGTTAATCCGGGTCCCAAAAGGCTCTATACTTCGGACATATTGCAAAGCCGTCAGATTTTGCCTATATTCCACTCCTTAAGCGCCTCCATCATGCCGTAGTCCGTCATATCGCACTTAATCGGAGTTATCGATATATATTTGTCGCAAAGCGCCGCTCCGTCCGTATCGGGATTATATCCGAAGGGATTTGTATCAAATCCCTGCCAGTAATATATGCGGTTTCTCGGATCGACTCTTTTTTCAAAAAACTCCGGGGAAATATCTATGTCCTGCCTGCTGATCCTCACTCCGGCTGCCTCGCCAACCGATATGCCGGGCAGATTGACATTCAGAAAAGTCCCGAACGGGAGCCCTTTTTCAACAACTTTTTCAGTCAGTTTTTCAATAAAAAAAGCCGCATCATCCAGGTATTTCGTCTCATATCCCTGGATGGATACCGCAATCGCGCTGACGCCGTAAAGCGAGGCCTCCTTTGCCGCCGCAACAGTCCCGGAATAATTGACATTAACACCGACATTTGCTCCGGGATTTATTCCGGAAATAACAACATCCGGTTTGCAGCCGAGAATTTCCAGTACGCCGAGCTTTATACAATCTGCAGGAGTGCCGTTGACTGCATATCCGGGAAATCCTCCGTCCAGATTGACTCTCTTTGCCCGAAGGGGTTCATTCAGCGTAATTGAGTGACTTACAGCGCTTCTCTCACGATCAGGAGCAACAACCGTCACGGAATGCTTTTTGATAAATGCTCTGTATAACGCCCAAAGTCCCTCGGCATAAATACCGTCGTCATTGGTAATCAGTACCTTCATATTTACAAAATACCTCTATGAGACCTTTACATAACACTCAGTTAAAAGCTCTCTATATATTTTCTTACCCCGGCAGGCTCGAACACCGAGGATGATTTCTTTACAATAAACCAATTTTATTCTTTTTGAAAGAAAGTATTTTTTAAAAACTGACTCTTGCTTTTTACAAACCTCTCTTATATTCTGTCGCGCGTATTTGTCTCAAAATAGCTGAACATTCAAGCGGATAGCGTTTATTATAATAACGATAACGGTTTTGTGAAAAGTTGTAAAAGCGCAATAACCTTATAAATTCCGGATACTCATGCTCCAGTATAAATATATAGACAATTGCCTTCCTCGATTTTCCCCGAAATACGGATCGAAGGTTCCGAAGGCAGAACATCTATTCGGTTATTTCAGCATACTGTTAATCATATTTGCCTTTCTCTCTTTTATTCCTTCCGATGTTTTTGCGTTAAGCGGAACGGATCGCCTTAAAAACGACGATTCCAACGAGCCATGGAATATTTCCGCCGATGAAATCAGTCACGACCGTAATACCAATATATACACAGCCTCCGGAAATGTCGTTATAACCAAAAAAGATGCGAGGCTTTCGGCAGACTTTGTCCGCTTTGACCATAATGCATTCAGGGCCTTTGCACGTGGAAATGTCGTTATGACGGCGGGTCAGGATGTTATTTCGGGATCGAGCCTGGACGTAGATCTTAAAACCGAAACAGGAACAGTATATGAAGGAACGATCTTTCTCAAAGAAAACAATTTTCATATCAGCGGCAACAGCATTGAAAAAACAGGGGAAAACTCCTATGCCGCAGAGGAGGCGACTGTTTCAACCTGCGATGGTGAAACGCCTGCCTGGAAAATAACAGGTAAAAAACTTAAAATAAACATTGAAGGCTACGGTTTTATAAATCATGCTACCTTCTGGACAAAAAAAATGCCGGTTTTTTATTTCCCTTTTGCAGTCTTTCCGGCAAAATTAAAGCGGCAATCAGGCCTCCTCTCTCCGCAGATCGCGCAATCCGACCGTAAAGGAATTGAATACAATCAGCCTTATTTCTGGGCAATAGATGAAAACACCGACGCTACCTTCTATTCACACTACATGAGTGAGCGGGGTGAAAAAGCAGGATTTGAATACCGTTATGTCTTAAGCCCCGAATCAAAGGGAACAATAATGTATGATTTCCTCAAGGACAGAAAGATAGATGACGGCACCGGCGATTCGAGCACGAAATGGGGATATGAAGGCGACGGCAGTCTGCGTCCCAATTCCGACAGGTACTGGTTCAGGATGAAGAATGATCAGGCTATGCCATTCGGGTTCAAAGCAAAAGTTGATGTGGATTTTGTAAGTGATCAGGACTACCTTCATGAATTCAGGGACGGCTACAATGGTTTTGACTTGACGGAAAGCTATTTTAATAAATATTTCGGAAGAGAGATAGATAATTACGATGATCCTGTCAGAATCAACCGGCTGAATCTTTCCAAAA
>CAYVMK010000106.1:0-6871 GCA_964452445.1 uncultured Desulfonema sp.
CTGCACGGATCTGAATTTATGCTTTCAGGAGGGATGCCCCTGATTGATGGTGTGCCCCCACAAATAGTAAGAGCAGGTGGATCGGTGTATGGGCCTGATGCACAAGCTATCGGAGGATTGTGGGGAATGGGTGCATCTGGAGGACCTCCTGATTATAACGAACACGTTGCGACCGGCATATTCCATGGAACCAGGTAATGTGATAACGAAAAATAAGTTCGGGGTCTATTTCGTCTTTATCGTATATGCCCCGTTCCAGTCTTTTTCAGGCGGATTGAGTTTATATTCATTGCAGCGGGCCAGCATTGTTTTGCTTGGCCCGTCGTTTATCGTGATGTCGAGAGCCGATATGAATTGCTTTATGGCAAGATCCCAGTTGCTCTTTCTGTATGCTGCAAGTCCTTTTGTGTAACTGTCGAAAGTCCTGCGCATACCGTCATCAATA
Source organism: uncultured Desulfonema sp. (assembly GCA_964452445.1). GTDB lineage: Bacteria > Desulfobacterota > Desulfobacteria > Desulfobacterales > RPRI01 > RPRI01. The sequence continues at coordinate 446 of CAYVMK010000106.1, forward strand.
TCTTCAGGAAGTCCCACGAGTTCGTATATGGTGACAGGCTCATTTCTGCCGACCACGTTTACCGAGTCTATCTCGCGTGTTACTATTCCATTTCCTGCCGCTGCAAATGTCGTGTCGCTTATCAGCGTATAAATGCCGTAAATCTTGTTGACTCCTTCAAGCCTCGCGGCAATGTTGACCGTATCTCCCATCATCGTATAATCCATCCGGTTCTTTGATCCCATGTTCCCGACAACAGCGTTACCGCTGCAAAGTCCTATGCGCATCTTGAGGCCGGGCTTCTTCTCCTGTTTCCATTTTGTCCTGAGAGTTACCAGCTTTTTCTGCATCTTGATACATGCCTTGCAAGCAACTTCCGCGTGGTTCGGCAGGTCATTGGGGGCTCCGAAAAAGGCGATGATTGCATCGCCTTCGAATTTATCCACCGTTCCCTCGTATTCGAGGATGATGTCGGTCATTTCAGTAAGGAACTCATTTAAAAGATCAACCAGCTCTTTAGGGGAGAGTGTTTCGGAAATGCCTGTAAAGCCCTGGACATCGGAAAAAAAAGCGGTGATATTCCGTTCCTGCCCGCCAAGATCCAGCTTTTCAGGCGAATCGATGAGTTGTTTTACCACTGAAGGAGCAAGGTAAGTGGAGAATGCGTCCCTGATAAATTTTTTCTGTCTGGATTCGGCTATGTACCTGTAAAGTGTGATACTGACATAGACTATTATCATGACCGAAAGAGGATAGACCAGGTTCAATATCCACCCCTTTCCGGAAAAAAGGAACTGGCACAGAAGAATATATCCGAAAAATAAAAATATCGATGCCGCCGCGCCCGCCAATACATTAGTTCTGGGAATTATTATTCCAAGAAACAGTCCGGCAATAATTATTGCGAATATATCGAAAAGATTAGCCCAGTTCGGGTGGTACATAAAGTCTTTGCCGAGAATGCTGTCTATAACATTTGCATGAATTTCAAGACCGGGGAACACATTTGAAAATGGGGTCACCCTGAGGTCATATACTCCTACGGCGGTGGCGCCTATAAGGACAATCTTATCTTTTATGATGTTTGTAATGTTTGTATCAGCTTCGCCTTTCAGAATGTCGGTCACGGGAATATGCGGAAAAGTTTTTCCGGGCCCCCTGTAGTTGATTATTATCCTTCCGATCTCATCGGTCGGAATTGACATATCCCCGATTTTTATTTCACCGACGCCGTATTCATACAATTGTACAGAGGGCTGGCTGTCAAGAAAAGCGCTGATAGTGACAATGGATAACGGAGCATACAGAGATTCCCTGCATTTCAGAACGGCCGGAAGCCACCGGACTACTCCGTCTTCATCAGGAAACATGTTGAAATAACCCGAATAGCCCGTTGTTTCTGAAATGACTTTAATATTTGACTGCGGAGAAAAAGTTTCTATGAGCGGGGCGTTTCTGGCCGATTCTGATGAATAGGATATCGATTTGTATTCCGAGCCCTGAACATTGTTCTGGTGCATGCGGATTTCTTTTTCATCGATATGTCCGGACGATGCTGCATCAGTCTGGAAAAAATAGCCGAGGACGACTTTTGCTTTTGAGTTGCGTATCGCATTTGCAAGAAGCCTGTCATTGTCCGTATGGAGTTTGAGATCCTCAAGATATTTTGCCAGTGAAGGATTGACTTGGGTGAGATCCCCCATCTTTTTCTGAATGTCTTCTATTGCTCTGACAGTGCTCTTTTCATCGGCTTCAAGAAACCCGATATCGAAAGCGATTACTTTAGCTCCGGCATTTGAAAGCCTGTTGACAAGTTCCGCCATTTTTGACCTGGGCCAGATCCATTTGCCTTCTTTTGCGATGCTTTTTTCATCTATTACAGCAAGAACGACATTTGAAGATGTGGGTATATTCCCTCTTGATTTGAACCTCAAATCGATGGTTTTTAATTCCATGAAGTCAAGAAATGGAATACCGTACAAATAGGAGAAACTTACTATAATTACAGCGATAATTGAGATAATTACAGGGTTAAACTTAATTTTTTTTGGAAGAAAATTCATACATATTACCTGCTTGAAACAAATCCGGTTTATTATTTCACTCCGAACAGAATTTATCCGACAATATTTTAACAGCGCTAAAAAGTCAACATGTTAGGACAGGTCAATCTTCCGGCGCCAATCGTCTCTCTTCCCTCACGCCTTGCACATCGGGCCTTTTTGAGGTTTATAGAGGTTATTTATGGATGGTTCGGCTCCGTTCCTTTTCTGTAAAGAGCAGTTGCAACAACCTGTGCTTCGGATGATGCCGGAAGGCCCGTCGCAGGATCTATGTTTACCCTGACTACTCCGTCAGGCACATTAAAGGCTTCGTCCTGTTTGTTTGCAAGGGCTTTTGACATGAAATCGATCCATACCGGAAGCACCGCTTTTGCCCCGGTTTCTCCTTTACCAAGCGGTGCCGGCATATCGCGTCCGATCCACACCCCTGCCAGCACCGACGGGGAGAAGCCTATAAAAAGCGCATCCTTGTGATCATCGGTTGTTCCTGTTTTTCCTGCGATAGACCGGTTCAGGACACGCGCAGTAGTTCCTGTGCCTTCATTTATCACGGCCTCCAGCATGTTTGTCATTATTGCGGCTCCTTCGCCCGACATCACAATCCTTTTTTGTGGTTTTGTCCGCCATATTATTTTACCTCTGTGGTCTTCAACTTCGGTTACGCAAAAAGGCTTGATATATTTGCCCATGTTTGGAAATACCGCGTATGCGGATGACAGATCTATCAATGTTACCCCGGATGTGCCGAGAGCAAGAGAAAGATTCGGATCAAGGGGAGTTTCGATTCCGAGTCTGTGGGCAAATTGCGCCACTGAAGAAGGGCCGAGAATTTCTGTAAGCCTTATGGCAGGAATATTCTCCGAAATGGCAAGCGCCTTCCTCAATGTTATTTCACCTTCATAACCGCCTGAATAATTTTGGGGTATCCAGTCTTCGCCGCTTTTTCCGCCTTTAAAGACAACCGGAGCATCCAGAAGCAATGAATGCTGGGTAAACCCGCGTTCAACGGCAAGGGCATAAATAAAAGGTTTAAATGCCGATCCGGGTTGCCTTAAAGCCATTGTGGCCCTGTTGAAAGAGCTTTTATGAAAATCGTTGCCTCCCGTCATTGCAACAATTCCACCGGTCTTTATATCAATGGCGATAAGAGCGCACTGAGGATCGGGATTTATTATGCCGCGCTTTTTCATTCTTTTTGCAATTTCAGCAATTCCGCTTGCAGATGACTCTTCGGCGGCATTCTGCAGGTTTGATAAAAGAGTGGTATGAACGGTAAGCCCTTCCCTGTACAATCGTGAAGCGCCCAGCGCCTCTTCGAGATAATTTTTTACATATTCGATAAAATAGGGGGCGCTGACTCTGCTTTGCTCATGATTAAAAAGTATAACAGGATTACCGACTGAAGCATTATAATCGGTTTCGGAGATTATCCCGGTTGCCAGCATCTGCTTTAGCACAATATTTCTTCTTTTTTGAGCCGCATTCAAATTTATGAGAGGGGAAAGACGGGATGGGGATTTGGGTAAACCGGCTATCAGAGCGCATTCGGTAAGGTTAAGGTCTTTTGCCGATTTTCCGAAATATAATTTTGACGCCGATTCGGCGCCGTAAGCTCCGCTCCCGAAGTATATCTGGTTGACATACAGCTCCATTATTTCATCTTTGGTGTAGCGGCGTTCAAGCTGAAATGAAAGAATAGCTTCTTTGATTTTCCGCAACAAACTCTTTTTTGAGGTTAGAAAAAAAGTTTTTGCAACCTGCTGGGTTATTGTGCTTGCGCCTTCGACATATTCCCCCGCCATTATGTCTTTTTTTATGGCGCGGAGGATTCCCTTTATATCCACCCCGCTGTGCTTATAAAAGTTCCTGTCTTCAGTAGCAACAAGCGCTGCTTTGAGATAATACGGAATTGCCTTGAGCGGCACAGGTTCTCTTTTTTCCAGATAAACCTCCGAAAGCAATATCCCGTCGGCGGAATATATTCGTGTTATTCCGGCCGGCCTGAAAGACTCAAGCGAGCGTATCTGTGGCAGATCCCATGTTAATGCAATAAAAGCTCCTGAGATAATACCTGATATAAGAGCGGCAAATACAACAATGGATATTGTCCGGTAGTTAAAGAGCCGATTATTTTTATCGGAAATCATAAAATATTTCATCTGTTTCAAGCCGGGGAATATTCGATTATATTTTGTTGACTATCATGCAAAGTGATTATAATCGCTATCATTAATATTTATTCCATTTGAGGAAGGAGACGGATAAATGACCCATCACCATAATCATCACAACCACGAAACGGCTTCAACTCTCTCTTTTGATCAAAAAATGGCAAAACTAATGGAGCACTGGATAAAACACAACAAAGAACATGCAGAAACATACCGGGATTGGGCCAAAAAAGCAAAAGATAATGATATGGGGAAAGTATTTATTCTTCTTGAGGAGGCAGCCGTTATAACCGAAGAAATAAACAAGAAGTTTGAAGAAGCGTTAAAGATGATGGTCCCGTAAAAAGTTCAATTTTCACCACGAAGGGCACGAAGAGCACTAAGGAAAAAAATAATATATAATATTTTCAGCTTCTGCGCCTCAGGCGGACTGCTTTTATGACTTTTTATGAGTCTATCCTATATCAGTAATTAGTAAATTATTTAACAGCAATATAAATTTATGATATATCACCTAGTTATATCATTATTTCCTTTAAGATAGTTTCAAATATCATACCATTTTTTCGTGCCTGTAAAAAAATAATATAACTTGACATTAAATCTTAATTAAATTACTAGAATCCGCCAGGTTATATAAGTATTTAACGTATTGTATCATAAATAATATTAGAGTATTAACCGAATAGCTTATATATTATTTAAAGTGTGAGATATTCTAAACATATGAAAATTGAAAGGAGATTGAATTGATGTCGGTTGAAAATAAAGTCAAAAAAATTATTGCTGAAAAACTGGGTGTTGAGATTGAAAAAGTTATTCCCGAAGCTTCCTTTATTGATGATCTGGGCGCTGATTCCCTTGATCTGGTTGAACTTATAATGACTATGGAAGAAGAGTTCGAAATGGATATTTCAGATGATGCTGCTGAAAAGCTTATTACAGTAAAAGATGTAATTGATTATATAGATGCTCATTAAAACATGTCTGATGTTTGACGGCTTCGTAAAAAGTCATTCTGCTGTGTTGCGCTTCATCTTTCGTTATTGCAGCGTACCAAAAAGTACGCTTCATTCCTCAAGATTCGCGCGCCTTGCATAATGAGCTTTTTACTTTGCCGTCTGAATTTAGACTTTTTACAAGAAAATCATATTTGATTTCCACTAAAATGATAACGAATTATATCTATAATAAGGAGGAATAGTTGAACAGGCGAGTGGTTATAACGGGAGTCGGGCTGGTTACGCCTCTTGGAATCGGCGTTAAAGAGACCTGGTCGGCCTTATGTGCCGGAAAGTCGGGAATTACTGAGATAACAAAGTTTGATACCACCGGCTTTGACACAAAAATTGCCGGTGAAGTCAAGGGATTCAGACCGGAAGATTTTATGTCAAAAAAGGATGCGCAGCGCTCAGAACTCTTTATTGCCTATTCCGTTGCTGCGGCCCGCATGGCTATTGAGGATTCCGGTTTTGTAATTGACACCTCAAATTATGACAGGGTTGGCGTTATAACCGGATGCGGCCTTGGCGGACTGGGATTGATGGAAAAAACAATTCTTGATATAAGCCGGAAAGGTCCGGGGCGTGTAAGCCCCTTTTTTATTCCTCTTATGATTGGAAACATGGCTCCGGGAATGATTTCGATTCTCTTCGGCGCAAAGGGTCCCAATGCATCGATTGCAACGGCCTGTGCTGCAGGAACACACGCCGTTGGAGAATCATTCAGGGCGATTAAAAACGGAGACGCTGATGCTATGATAACAGGCGGTGTAGAGGCTGTCATAGTCTCAACCTGCATTGCCGGTTTCAGCGCCATGAAAGCTCTTTCGACCCGTAATGACGAGCCTCAAAAGGCGTCACGCCCTTTTGACAGGGATCGTGACGGTTTTGTCGTGGGAGAGGGAAGCGGTATCATTATCCTTGAAACACTGTCCGGGGCGCTTGAAAGAGGAGCGCATATTTATGCGGAAGTATGCGGGTACGGAATGACCGGGGACGGGTATCATATGACATCGCCTCCCCCTGACGGAGAAGGCGCGGCAAGATGCATGAAATCGGCGATTGAAGACGCCGGAATAACATCCGGGAGAGTTGATTACATAAATGCGCATGGCACATCGACCCAGCTTAATGATTTGTATGAGACAAGAGCGATTAAATCAGTTTTCGGAGATAAGTCTAATACCATATCTATCAGCTCAACAAAATCGA
>CAYVMK010000107.1:0-6848 GCA_964452445.1 uncultured Desulfonema sp.
GGCCACGAATCCGCCTGAGGCGGAGAAGAAAGAAATAGAATATATAATGTTTTCAACTTCGTGTACTTCGTGATCTTCGTAGTTTTATATAAATATTACGCTTTTACGACCTTTTGCGAAGGTATCAATGTAAATGTTAATTAAAAACAGGTTAAGGGGTATCAGAAGGGTCCGCCCCTGACACAGTTTCTTCCTTCCTGCTTTGCCTGATAAAGATACTTATCGGCCTTATTTATAATGTTTTCCACCACAATATCATCGCATGACTCCAGAACATCAAAACCTGTAACACCAAAACTGGCGGTAATATTAATAGTTTTTTCCTTATAAAGAAAACTATCCTCTGAAACAACAAGTTTAAGTTTTTCCGCCAGAATCATAGCGCCATTCAAATCGGTTTCCGGAAGCGCTATCAGAAATTCCTCACCGCCATAACGGGCGAGCCAGTCAACATTATCGCGCATGGATCCTTTTAATAATCCGACAAATTCACGGAGAACATGATCTCCTGCCTGATGACCATAGGGAATCATTAACCTTTTTAAAATGATCTATATCGCTTATGATGACGGATAAAGGGTGTTTGTACCGGTGCGCTCTTTTAATCTCCCTCGGAAGATGTTCGCCGATATATCCCCTGTTGTAACATCCGGTAAGATGATCTGTGATTGACAGGATTCGAATCTCCTCATTCGCCTTTCTCAGAGATTTTTCCAGCTCAAGAATCCGCACCCCGGTATTAAGCCGCGCCATAAGCTCAGGGTGATTTACCGGCTTGGTAAGATAATCGTCAGCGCCGGCCTCAAGCCCTTTTATTATGTCTTCTTTCGAATCCTTTGCCGTGAAGAGAATGATATACACATAACCGTCAGTCGGAAGTTTTCTTATCGCCTTACAAAGCTCGAGGCCATCCATTTCAGGCATCATCCAGTCGGTAAGCACTATGGGATAAAATTTCTGATCGAATTTACGAAGAGCGTCCCGGCCGTTTTCAGCAGACGTTACCTCGTAACCCGCTTTCGAAAGGGAGATATTCATCATCTTTTGAATAATGGGATTGTCGTCAACTATAAGGACAGGAAAGTTAATCATAGTTTATTTCAATACAGGCTTATTTCACAAAAATCAATAAGCATGGTCAGTTAACTATAAAATTACCGTTTTCATTTTCTTTTCATTTTAAAACCTTCGTGGTCTTCGTGGTTTAAATATGTCTGAGTCAGATCGGGTCTGCAATTTCAGGCGTATTGCCGGATATTATCGCAGCCGGAACATCTCTGACCATCCGTTCAGCCTCTTCATAATTGCCGAGAATATTTGCAGCCGCTTCGATGGCTTTTGATAATAAAGGCGGCCTGTAATCTGCTGAATGGGCATCGCTTGCTATCACATGGACAAGACGCCTCTCAAGAAGAATGGCGGCGCTTTTTCGCGGAATCTCCCCGAAATCTCCAGTAATGCTCATCGCGGTGATCTGGCACAATGCCCCCATTATTACGAGATCATATGCAATACCGGCATTCTGCTGAATCATCAGATTCCGTTCGGGATGCGTAATAACAGGCGTTATGCCGTTCATCTTAAGTTCAAAAATGAGATCTTTTACTCCGGGAGGAACAGTGTAAGAAGGAAGCTCCAGCAGGATATATTTCATGCAGTTATTGATAGTGCCTGCCTCTCCGCCTTTGATTTTATCCATCAGCCCGGCGGATAGAGGCACATCCGCGCCTGGGATGAGCCTTATACTTATTCCGTTTATTGAAAAGGCGTCTGTCAGCACTGCAATCGATTTTTCAACCGACCTTACATTATTTGAATGAATCCCCAGAGCATGGGGAGTTGCAACAATGGTATGAATCCCATCCCGAAAAGCAATTCCTGCCATTTTCAGGCTCTCTTCCGGCGTCTTAGCTCCGTCGTCAATTCCCGGAAGAATGTGGCAGTGGAGATCTATCACGATCAGGCGTCCTTGTTTATCGATAACCTGTTTAATAAATTCGGTTTTCTTTTTGTTCTTGCGTCTTTTTTCGCCTCGCCGTCTTCTCCGTAATAGTAGTAGTAATACTGGTAGTAATAATAACTGTCATTTGCCGTATCCACGCCGTTTAACACGGCGCCAAGCACATGGGCTCCTATGCCTTTTAACTGTTCCAAGCCGTTTTTGACTATCTCACGGGCTGTTTCACCTGCGCGCACGACAAGCACAACTCCATCGGCCGATTTTGCAAGTATCGAGGAATCGGTCACGGCCGCAATCGGCGGGGAATCAATGATTATCTTGTTAAAATCGAGCCTGAGCTTATCCAGAAGATCCTTCATCCTTTTTGATCCGAGTATTTCGGAAGGATTCGGCGGAATTGGACCCGAGGGAATGACATGAAGATTGGGTATTTTCGTTTCAAATATCACATCATTTATTTTCCTGTTGCCTACAAGAATGTTTGTCATTCCTTCATCTTTTTTAATTCCGAAAATCTTGTGAATCTTCGGCCTGCGGAGATCGCAGTCAATCAGAACAACTTTATTTCCCGATTGGGCCATTGCAATCGCGATATTGGTCGAAGTTATGGTCTTTCCCTCCTGCGGACTTGAGCTTGAAACAAGAATCACCTGTGGTTCGGTATCCGCCGATGAGAAAAGAATATTCGTCCTTATGCCCCTGTAAGCCTCGCTCGAAATAGATCTGGGAGAATGGAAAGTCACCATCTCAGGGGCAAGCGCACCCTCACCATCCTGTGCAATATTTCCGTTTGTCGAATAGAGGGGAATTATTCCGAGGAAAGGAATATCAAGGTGGCGCTTGATATCTTCGGGAAGCTTGATGGTGTTGTCAAGGTATTCGAGAAAAAATGCCGCTCCAAGTCCGGCGCCGAGGCCGACAATCAATCCGATAATAATGTTGAGGCCTTTTCTGGGCTTGACAGGGTTCTTTGGAACTTCAGCCTTGTCCACAATCCGCACATTCCCGGTCTTCATGTCTTCAGTAAGGGATGTCTCCTTGAACCTTTTTATCAGAAGGTCATACATCTCCTTTGCGCTCTGCGCCTCGCGCTGAAGGACTGTATATTCTATCGCTTTCTGGTTGAGGCTGAGCGACTCATTTTTCTGTCCGTAAAGAGCATCCTTCAATGAATTTTCCTTTGCAAGAGTGACCTTGTATTCATTGTTGAGTGAATTGATAACCCTGTTTATTTCCTGGGCCTTCCTTGTCTGAAGAGTTTTCAGTTCGGACTCGATTGCGACCATCTGGGGATGATTGGAACCGTATTTCTTGGAAAATTCCGACATTCGTTTAAAGAGCTCCACCTCCATTGTCTTTATCTGGCGGATGAGTTCATTATTCAGAACCTGGGGGATCGAATCGAGCATATCAGGATTTCCTTCAAGAGCCTTAGCCTGTTTGTAGCGGGTTTCCGCTTCCACACGCAGGGATTCGGCTTCCACCACCTGCTGGTTAAGCTGGGCCAGTTTCTGCGCCGTGATATTCTCGGTATCGCTTGAAAAATCCGTTATTATTCCATGTTGCTCCTTGTAACGCAAAAGAGCCTGCTCTGCTGTTTCGACCTTCTTTCTTTCCTCTTCAATCCTGCTGTGAAGCCATTGAACCGCATTCTGAATAGCGGCAAGCTTGGTTTCAAGATTCTGGTCTATGTATGCGTCCGAAATGGTGTTTACGATTTTTGCTGCAATAACAGAATCTTTTGCCTGATATTTTATATCTACAAGACGGCTGTTACGTATAGGCTCAATCTTCAAACGTCCGAGAAAAGACGAAACAAGCGCACTATCCGACTCTTCTTTTTTTGCTATATCGTCCTTCTTCATGTCAGTTACAAAAAGAGATGCAACCGCGCCTGCCGCAGATGATATTCCGTCCTTCACGGAACCGATCATTGCTGAAATAAAATTATCATCAGCCTTCGGGAAAAACTCTTCGCTCTTATCAAGAGCCAGACGCCTGATAACGCTTCTTGCGACCGAGCGGCTCTCTATTATCTTGTACTGGGTCTGGTAATAATCTGTTCCGGATGCGTCAACAGCCATAACTTCTTGTATTGAGACTACATTCGGATTTTCCTTGTCGATTATTATTCGTGTCGAGGCCTCGAATATGGGGGTCGCTGTGAATGTGTGGATAACCACAGTTACAAATATCAAGCTTAATATGGCTATTATGATCCATCTTCTTTTTATGATTACGCGCAGATATTCACGAATATCTATTTTCTCTTCGATAAATTCCATCTGTATGTAGTTTCTCCCTTGAAAATGACAGCTTAGTAAAAAATTTGATTATAACCCCGAAGTGCACGAAGCTGAAAATATTATATATTCCTTTTTATCCTTCGTGCTCTTCGTGACCTTCGTGGTAAAAAAATGTACTTTTTACGAAGCCGTCAGAAGAAGCTTTCGGGAATAATGATAATATCGTTCGGCTGTATGATGACATCATGAATTTTTTTGCCGGCATTGGTGATTGCGTCAACTTTGACTTCAATAATTTTTTCCACGCCGTTTTCCACGCGAATAATACGGGTGCGGTTTCTTGCCGCAATATTGGTAAAGCCCCCCGCTATTCCTATGCCCTCAACAAGCGATATTTCCCGGTCGATCAGCGGATAAGATCCCGGGTTCTTGACCTGCCCTATTATATAAAAGTTTTCGGCAGTCGGAATAAAAAGTATATCCTTGTCGGATAAAAATATATTGGAATACTGGTCTGTCCCCTGCAAAACGCCCTGCAAATCGACGTTTATGACTATTTTTTCCTGGCTGCCCGTATTCGGATTTTCCGTCCTTATAATTTTTGCTTTTTTGCCAGCCCCTGTCTGATCAATTCCTTCGGCCCTGGAAATGGCGTTTAAAACCCTTTCATTGGCCGAAAGGGGATAACTCCCCGGTTTTTTTACCGCGCCCAGCACGAGATACTGCTTGCTTTTGTACTCCATCACCATGACGGAAACATGGGCATCAAGGAGATATTGGCCTTCCGCAAGCTTTGTGGAGATTAGTTCGCCTATTTCCGATATGGTAAGTCCTTCGACTTTAAGTCTCGTGATGAGCGGAAAAGAGATATATCCGTCAGCCGATACGCGCACCGCATCCCTTGAAAGGTCTTTCTCTTCATACACCGTTATGCTCAGAACATCGTTTCCGTCCACAACATATTCCCTGGTTCCTCTGCCGTCCGCATCCGGGTGCAGTTTTATATACTCGGCAACAGAAAAATTCCTGGTTTTATTGATGACATTGCTTATTCCGTTATCTATCCCGTCTTTTTTCACGGAGCTTTTTTTAATCTCTTCAAGTATCGCAAGGTCTGATGCCTTAAGGCCGGATATCGGTTTTTTTTCCTCTTCAACATTTGTAATTCTGACGACATCGCTGCCTGTGGATGCACAGCCTGCGATAAAAAATATTGAAGCAATAATCAAATTAACAACTGAACAACGTTCCTTCATACAATTTCCTTATCTTTGTGCCTATGTGCCTTTGCCCCTTTGTGCCTGAGTAGTTACTAAAATATGCAGGTTATCAACAATGAAAAGGGGCTTATAAAGCCCCTTTTCATCGTCTTAAACAAGTCTGTTCGTATTATTGTCTATTATTCTTATCAGTAGGTTGCATCGAATGAAATAATAAACTGGTTGTCTTTATAATCGGAGCCGGGATCATTTGAGTCTTTCTCCTTATAGATATATTCGGCTCCGGCTTTCAGTATATCTTTTATAAGTTCAAACTGTAAAGATGCGTTTAAAGTATGATTGTCATCTTTTCTGTTCCCGACATAATAATCGTTTTCACTGTAATTATATCCGGCTTTTACAAGTAATTTGGACATGATCTTCTGGCTTACACTTAATCCAAATCCGGTATCCTTAAAATAATCATTGCTGTCCGATCCGGTCTGCCTCAGTGCACGCGCTATGGATACCGAAAGAGTCGTGGTTTCAGTGGGCATATAATCAACTGACGTGGAGGCTATCCATGTGTTCGTGTCATTATATTTATTGCCGTTTACATCGAGCCTGTTGTCAAAATTTTTCCACTGGTAACCGAAATTGAGCTCACCGGCAAGTTTTGCCCCGCTGTCCCAGCCAAGACCGGCATTTACTCTCTGCCAGTTAAAAGAAGCATCATTTGAACTCGTTACGCCCGAACGGTGCGTGAAATACTTCTGTGTGCCGTAATAATACCTTAAAAACATCCAGGTTTTGGGCATGACCTTGATTTCGAAACCGGCCCCGACTTCATTGCTGTAGTAATCCTGGGTAAAGTCCTTGACATCATTGTCATAATCCTGCTTGTAATAATTGTAAAACGCCAGGATCTTGAAGCGGTCGCTGAAATTAAAACCGATTTTGCTCGCAAGATCATTGTTCCAGCGTTTGGTAAGTGTACCTATCCCATACTGTGCAGCATCTCCATAAGGGTCTTCGGCCTTCGCATATGTGTTGTTAATTCCTGCTATCAATCCCCCCGGAGCATCATAATTCAGGCCAAAGATTCCCTTGTTGTTTTTCCAGTCATTATCGCCGTTATCCGAATAACGTGCAAAATCACCCTGGTACCCTGCTATCATCTTTCCTCTATCGGGAAAGGTTAATTCAAGCATCATGCCCGGTTTAGCATGTGTTATCCAGTCCGACTCTTCTTTTTCGCCAACGGTATTGCTCCCGTCTCCAAGATAAATGTTGTCATCGTGAATACCCTGAACACTGACACCCGGTATTAGTGCAAGATTCCCGAAGCGAATCTTGCCCCCCTCTGCAAATGCCCCTGAAGATGCAACAAGCAACAAGAGAAGTGCTACAGTTATAATTGAGGTTATTCTTTTCATCTATTAT
>CAYVMK010000108.1:0-6838 GCA_964452445.1 uncultured Desulfonema sp.
AGGTTTATAAAAATTCTACAAATATTTTCCAGTTGTTTTGGTGTCAATTCCATTTTTTTGATAGTAGCGTGAGATAAGAAAAGAGTCAATATAATTTAGATCATGTTTATCTTGTTAATCATAAACAGCCCTGGCAGAAAGGGTGGAAACCCTGTGGCGGTCGCCATAGTAAATGAAATGCTTAGGCTCATAGAAGGTCATCTTTGAACCAAATCAGGAGCTATGATGACTCCAACGGTTTTCCTGGGCGCTTACATCATTGACATCATCGTCGGCGATCCTCGCTGGTTCCCTCATCCTGTGGCCATTATCGGGAGATGGACGAGGTTCGTCGAGGGGAAGATCCGGGCCTGCATCACCCCTGCCTCAGAGAAGAAAGGAGGGATAGTTCTATGGTTTTCGGTCGTTATCCCCACTTTTTTCATAACCTATGGGATAACAGAGGTGTTTTTCTCCATAGGCCATTTGTTCGGTATGATTATAATAGCTCTACTCGCCTCCCTGACACTCGCAACAAGGTCTCTCTATGAGGAAAGCAGAGTTGTCATAGACGCTTTAAGATGCAAAGATATAGAAGAGGCAAGAAAAAGTCTTTCTATGATTGTGGGTAGGGATACCGCCAATCTCGATGAGGCGGAGATATTGCGAGCTGTTATTGAAACCGTGTCGGAAAACCTCTCGGACGGTATTGTGGCGCCTATGTTTTACCTGACTGTCGGTGGACTTCCCCTTGCCATGACCTATAAGGCGGTCAATACCCTCGACTCCATGGTAGGATATAAAGACGCTAAGTACATGGACATCGGCTGTTTTTCCGCAAAGATGGACGATGTTCTTAATTGGATACCGGCAAGGATTACCGGATTTATCATTACAATAGCCTCTTTTATCTTGGGGTTTAAATGGCGGGATTCCTGGAGGATTATGCGGAGGGACGGCAGAAACCACACAAGCCCCAACAGCGGGATACCGGAAGCGGCAGTGGCCGGGGCTCTTGGCATACAGCTCGGCGGCAAAATCAGTTACTTCGGAAAGATCGCCTATAAGCCCACTATTGGCGACAAACTGAAGGAAACGGATACAAAAGATGTAAAGAACGCATGGGCCATCATGTTTACCTCCTCCCTCTTGACGGCCCTTCTCTGCACGGTGATCCTATGGGCAATACAAAGATGAAGAACGAACATGGCGGCAATGTCAGTGAGATTTTCAGAAGATGCGGGATCGATGAGGACAAGATTATTGATTTCAGCGCCAACATAAATCCACTGGGCTATCCGCCCGCAGTGTCGGAAGCAATAGTAAAGGGAGCGGATTCAATCTTGAATTATCCTGATATTGATTCCTTTGATCTCATCTCCGGGTTGTCGGAATACCACGATATCGATCGTGATAACATCCTTGTGGGAAACGGTTCGACGGAGTTTATCTACTGGATACCCGTGGTATTTAAACCCAGAAAGGCATTAATCGTTACCCCTGCCTTCAGTGAATATGAAAAGGCCCTCAAGATGGTCGGCACGGAGGTGTTGTATTTCCCGACAGAGGCGGGGAAAGGTTTCTCCCCGGCGATTGCCGACCTTTGTTCGAGGCTGAGAGATGGTTTTGACATAGCCTATTTCTGCAATCCGGCAAACCCATCCGGTCTTCTCACATCTAAGGATGAACTCTGTCGTGTTTTAGCAAGAGCGAGCGATGTTGGGACGTTGCTCTTAGTTGATGAGGCCTTCATGGATTTTGTAGAGGAGGAATCTGTCAAGAAAGAGATCTTTAGGTTTCCCAATCTTATGGTCATGAGGTCAATGACCAAGTTTTTTGGCATTCCGGGGCTTCGGATCGGTTATATGCTAGCCGGAACGTCCTGTATCGCAAAAATCAGGGAGAATAAACCGCCGTGGACGGTCAGTTCCCTGGGACAGAGGGCAGCGGCAAAGGCCCTTCTCGATGTGGATTACATAAAGGATACAAGAAAATATGTAACAACTGAAAGAGAGTTTTTGAGAGATGCATTGGATGAAATTCCCGACTTGAAGACCTATGAGAGTGCAGTCAACTTTATCCTCGTACACATGGCCAACCGGATCTGCTTGAACTCAACGGAGCTTAGAGACCGACTGATTCAAGAAGGCATACTGATAAGGGATTGTTGTACTTTCCATGGCCTTGGAACCCGTTACTTCCGGGTAGCTGTAAAAAAACACAAAGAGAATATCGTCTTGATCAAAAAGTTAAGAGGGATTATTGGATGATAGTTTTGGTGACAGGCGGGGCCAGGAGCGGTAAAAGCAATTTTGCCCTAAAACTGGCGGAAAAATTAGAGGGGAAGGGGCTGTTCCTAGCCACTGCCGAGGCTCTCGACGAGGAAATGGGACAGAGGATTCAGAGGCATCGGAAGCAGAGGGGCAACCGGTGGAATACCATCGAAGAGCCGATCTACCTCGTAAAGGCGCTGAGACCGGTATTGGGTTTGTATAATACAATAGTTGTTGATTGCCTGACTCTCTGGATGTCTAATCTACTTGGCAAATACACGGATCATGAAGAGAAAATAACGGAAGCAACAGACGATTTCCTTTCGTGTCTGGTTGAATTTAAGGGCACGATAATTGTGGTTTCCAATGAGGTCGGTATGGGGATTGTGCCGGGCAACAGATTGGCAAGAATTTTCAGGGATATGGCAGGACAACTCAATCAAAAGGTCGCTCAAATTGCTGATGAAGTATATCTTATAGTCAGTGGATTGCCGCTTCAGTTGAAATAATAGAATTATGTTTTGAAAGGAGCTGTTCATGAACATGAAGGCGTTAATAGGAAATATTCAACCCGTAAGAACAGAGTTATATAAGATTGCACAGCAACGACTTGACAGCCTGACGAAACCGCCCGGCAGTCTTGGTTTGCTGGAAGAGTTTGCCCGCAGACTGGTTGCGATTTATAATAATGAAATGCCTGAGATACCAAAAAAGGTTATTTTCACATTTGCAGGCGACCACGGAGTGGCCGAAGAAGGCGTTAGCGCGTTCCCTCAGGCGGTGACCGCCCAGATGGTTTTTAATTTCATTAAAGGTGGAGCAGGAATTAACGTGCTCGCCAGGCACGCCGGAGCAGACGTGGTTGTCATCGACATTGGGGTGAATTATAACTTTGACGACCTGAAGGGACTCGTTACAAGAAAAGTAGTGTATGGGACGAAGAATATTGCCTTGGAACCGGCCATGACGCACGACGAGGCCGTCAAATGTATTGAAGTCGGCAGAGTACTGGCGCAGGAATATGCCGACAGGGGTTACCGGCTATTTGGAACAGGTGATATGGGCATTGCAAATACTACTCCTTCATCGGCAATTGCCTCGGTCATAACCGGAAAATCTGTTCCTGAAGTTACCGGCAAGGGAACAGGTATCGACGAAACTGCTCTTGATAATAAGATCCGGGTCATCAACAGGGCGATTTCCGTAAATCGCCCTGATCCCGATGACGGATTGGATGTGCTGGCAAAGGTAGGAGGCTCCGAAATCGGCGGCATTGCCGGCTTGTGCCTTGGCGCTGCCGAGAAAGGGATTCCAGTTGTTATCGATGGGTTCATTTCGACAGCGGGCGCACTGATCGCGCATTCCCTGAATCCGAATGTTGCTGATTATTTGTTTGCCGCCCATACTTCGGTAGAGAGAGGTCATCAGGCCATGCTTGCCCATATGAAATTGCGGCCGATCCTGAACCTCGATCTTCGCCTGGGAGAAGGCACTGGGGCCGCCCTTGCCATGACCATTATCGACGCAGGACTTAAGATTTACCGGGAAATGGCGACCTTCAGTGAGGCCGGAATTTCCGATCAGAAAAAATAACAAGGGTTAAAGGATGTTGAAGAAACTACTTGGCGCAGTTCAATTCCTTACGATTTTACCGGTGCCGTCCGGGTCTATCCATAAACCATACGACGATATGGGCAAAAGTAGCGCTTATTTTCCTCTGGTTGGCCTGATACAGGGATTTTTGCTTGCCCTGATATTTGTGATCTTTGGCCGGAGATTTCCATATGATATCGTTGCCGCACTGCAGGTCGTGGGACTTGTTTTAAGTAACGGCGGATTTCATCTCGACGGGCTTTCCGATACAGTTGATGCCCTGGCATCACGGAAAAGCAAAGAAAAAATGATAGCCATCATGAAGGATAGTGCCGCCGGTCCAATCGGAGTTGTTTCTATTGTTTTGATCATTTTGTTAAAATATCTTCTGTTCAAAAATGTTAATTCCCTGCCGGGTTCAACTGCTTACGTCGCGTTGGTACTAACCCCGGCGCTCGCCCGCTGGAGCATGGTTCCAGCCCTCTTTCATTTCAAAAGCGCACGGAACGATGGTTTAGGGAAAATCTTCATCGAACAGACGGGCGCTTGGGAGTTGTTTATGGCGACATGTCTTTTATTGGGCATAACCGCAACAATTCTTCTGCTTGTATCTCAATTAATAATGCTTCTGAAAATGATTGCCATCTTCATATCGGTATATATCTTATCTTTTTTGATGTCGCGCTTCTTTGCAAACAAGTTCGGCGGACTCACAGGTGACAATTTGGGTGCAATTACGGAAATGAGTGAGGTGATATTCCTATTAATGTTTTTTGGGTTTTATCCAAAATAAATTATTATCATGATAACAACTTGTTATATTATTTGCCATGGATCGACGATAAATGATGAACTGAAGAAGCAGACGGGCCATCCTGATATACCGCTTTTACAGATAAGCAGGAGTGTCTTCTGTAAACAGGCTCATGTTCTGAAAGAACGAATTATGTGGTAAACAGCAGCCAGATATAAATTCTTTAATAAATTATTGTTTGAACCATTTTTGAAGGAGAACGAAAGATTATGCTGGATATTTTTCTAAAAGGCGGGCCGGTCATGTACCCGCTTCTGGCCTGTTCCGTAATCGCGATGACAGTTGTCATTGAGCGGGCAATATTCTGGATTCAGTCGGACCGGTCCCGGAATCAGGCGCTCGTGGATGAGGTTCTTGAACTTTGCCGTGTCGGTAACTGGGATATGGTGCGCCTCAAAGTGGCGGGTTCTAAAGATTATCTTATCCGCATCCTTGTGGGAGGAATCCTGCACAGGGAATTTTCAATGACAAAGGCCATGGAATCAGCGGCGTCCGATGAAATCAGGAACATGCGCCGATATATGGGCGTTCTGGATACCATGATTACCGTCGCTCCTCTTCTGGGTTTCCTGGGCACTGTAACCGGCATCATCCTGTCTTTTGAATCGCTCGGTCTAACGGTGGTTGAGCATCCTGAAACGGTCGCGATGGGGATAGCCCAGGCTCTCATCACGACTGCCGCCGGTCTTGTCATCGCTATCCTGACGGTTTTTCCCTATAATTATTTCAATTCAAGAATAGAAGACGCAGCTCTCTCGATAGAAAAATACGCGACCAGTCTCGAAATCGTGCATAAAAAACTGGTCGGCAATGCCGATACTGACGGAGAGACTTAATAATGAAACTCAATATAACAACCGGACGTAAAACACGCATTGAGATGGTGCCGCTCATCGACACAGTTTTTCTAATCATGGTATTTTTTGTATATTCCATGCTCTCAATGTCCGTTCACAGGGGAATGCCGGTTTTTCTTCCATCATCTTCCGCTTCCGGCGTTGAAAAGGATCTTATACTATCGGTAACCGTCCGATCTGACGGGACTGTTTATATCGACAGGGAACAAGTGCCTTTCGGTAATCTGGCGGAAGCCCTGAAACAAAAAGCCGGAAGCAATAAACAGACCGGTGTGATGCTTTTTGCCGACAGCAGTCTTTCATATCAGAAACTCTTTAATGTTCTGGATCAGATAAAAACGGCTGGAATCAGCCGTATTTCTCTCCAGGCAGAAGCCGGCATCAGACGGTGAAACGCTTATTATTTTCAACAGCTCTTGCTTTGGCCGTTCACGGGCTGATTTTTGGTTTTAACGGTGAATGGTTGAAAAAAAGGACGTATCATCCGGTAAGATCCTCTCCGGTCACAATTTCTTTAACTTCTCTTCAATCGCCTGATACCCGGTCTGATTTTGAATTGCTCAGGGAAATTAAGAAAAAAAAAGACGATATACCGGAAAATAAATTCCGTGATACTAAAAGAATTCCTGAGCGTCCTGCTGTAATAACGGATATGAAGAGCGACACCGCACTGAATGATACCTCCCCGGCAACAGGTGAATCGGAAGCAAATGTCCTCAAAGATTCTTTGCCATCTTCAATTCCCGATAAAAGATATGCGGATGGAAATCCCAAAAACGGTTCCGATCTTAAACAGGCTTATGATCGCACAGCAGGTGAGATGCCGCCCATTTCTCAGATTGCAAAAGAAGCTGTCCCGCTCTATAAAGAGAATCCGGCTCCCGGATATCCGATGCGGGCAAAAAAGAGAGGCTATGAGGGAACCGTCATCCTTGAAGTTCTGGTCACAAAAGAGGGCAAGGCCGGAAAAGTAAGCATTTTTCAATCCAGCCGCTATTCTCTTCTGGATGAAGCTGCCGTATCATCCGTCAAAAAGTGGCGCTTTGAGCCCGGTAAAAGGGGCGATATGAAGGTCGATATGACGGTAAAGATCCCGGTTCGTTTTAAACTCGAAACAGATTGATATTTATTGCCATAAAAGCCATGTTCTGGTAGTGCATATCCGGTTTGTTAACATATAAAATAGATCACTGCTGTCCCAACGCTGATTTCCGATGGTAGTATAAAGCTTTAAAATATAAACGTTTATAGCGAAAAATAACATTTATCGATTTGAAATTTTATCCCCGGATGTGCCGGTCTCCTGCATCAATGAGGAGGGA
>CAYVMK010000109.1:0-6827 GCA_964452445.1 uncultured Desulfonema sp.
GATCTTAAGCTCCTTTATCCGATTCTCGCTGCACTCGCCCCGCTGATGATACCAGTCCATCACAACATCGGCCTGGTACGAAGCCGCATCCGATGAAGGAATACGTCCCAACGGCAATATCTCCCTCAACCCAGCATCACCACGTATTACCCGCATATCTTCCAAACTGCGACCACCACCGTTTAACATCAATACCAATGGAAATACATATTCACTTGCCATATACCCCGCGCCACTGCCGGGCTTGGGTAAATTCCGATCAATAACTCTTAAAAAATCCAATCCTGCACAAAATTCTCCCAATAATGCCAACCCTGCATGCGATGTGATCGTGTCACGGGTAATTTCTAACTTGAATGGCAATACCGTTTGGTGTATCATCTTTTTTAACCTCGTTGGTTACGGTTTTCGGTTGATTCTTGCTAATCCGATATTACCGAATTAACGAGGTTTTTCAATCATTATTTTCACTAAAAACCAAATCAATAGCGGATTTACGGTATTTAGAATAAGTTACGCAACTAAAGGAGTCTTAACATGATGCCCGGTGCAGATTGGAAGGTCGTCCTGATCGACGATGAAGCGGATATCCGTGAAGTCATGGCAATTGCGCTGGAGGATGCCGGTTATAATGTCCACACGGCCTCCGACGGAAATGCCGGTATCCGTCTGTGCGAAACGGTTGCCCCGCAGATCGTCATTACAGACATCCGCATGCCGGGAATGAACGGCATCCAGGTTCTGGAAGCAATAAAAAAATTGGCCCCGGATGTTGAAGTAATCGTGTTCACCGCTTTTGGTGAAATGGAACTTGCCATCCAGGCGCTACAGTTAGATGCCTCTGATTTCATTACCAAACCGGTCAACGACGAAGCGCTGCACATGGCATTAAAGCGTGCCAAAGACCGTTACAGCGCCAGAAAAAAGCTCAAGGATTATACTGCGCTTCTGGAAAGAGAATTTGCCGACCAGGCCCGCATTCTCCATCAGGATAAAATGATATCGTTGGGAAGATTGGCCGCCAGCGTGGTTCATGAGATCAACAATCCGCTTTCCGGAATCCTGAATTATGTTCGTCTGATGATTCGCATCCTCAACCGGGGGCCGCTAGCAGAAGAACGCAGGGAAAAATTCGGGCAGTATTTAAAGCTGGTCGAAACCGAAACAGGCCGGTGCTCCCAGATTGTTTCAAGCCTGTTAACCTTTTCCCGCAAATCCCCCCTGACCTTTGGGAGCGTATCCATCGCCGACCTTGTCGAGCGCTGCACCATTCTGAGCCAGCATAAGCTTCAATTGCAGCACATCCGCTTGGAGTCCCGGGTCGAACCGAATATCCCCCCGGTTGAAGGGGACTTTAACCAGCTCCAGCAGTGTGTGATCAACCTTATTTTTAATGCCATTGATGCCATGCCGGAGGGGGGAACCCTGACACTTACGGGACGCTATGAACATTCCGCTGAGCGCGTCATCATCTCCATCAGGGATACCGGATCAGGCATTTCCGAGGCAGATATTCCTCACATTTTCGAACCTTTCTTCACCACTAAAAAGGAAGGATACGGCGTGGGCCTCGGCCTTTCAACGGTTTATGGCATCATGGAGCGTCATAAGGGGACCGTATCCGTGGAAAGCCGACCGGGCCAGGGAAGCACGTTCATACTCGAGCTGCCTGTAAAAACGGCGGGTATATCAATTTCCCCTGGATCAAATTCACATTGAACCGTTTCATCTGATTCCATACGGTCACACGGGAGACTCCGAGAAGTTCTGCCGCCAACGATTGGTTTCCGTTGGATTTCTCAAGGGCTTCTATCAGACGACGCTTTTTCATTTCATGCTTGTCAAAGGGGATTTTTTTGACCGTTTTCTCTGGCTTATTCTCCTGATAAATGCTGGGAGGCAAGTGATATGGCTGAATAACCGAATCCTGACAGGTAACAAAGGCGTATTCAAAGGTGCTTCTTAACTCCCGCACGTTTCCCGGCCAGGAATACGCCATTAATACCCGCATGGCATCATTGCTGACAGCGGTGATCTTTTTTTCGGTTTTCAGGCGAATTCTCCTGAAAAAGGCTTCAGCCAATATGGGAATATCTTCGATGCGCTCCCTCAACGGCGGGAGATGGATCGGTATCACATTGATTCGGTAAAAGAGATCTTCCCTGAAAATCCCCTGTTCCACTTGCTGCTTTAAGTCTTTATTGGTAGCGGATATAATCCGGACATTAATGTGAATGGGCTGGTTGTCCCCCACGCGTTCGATGACTTTTTCTTCCAGCACCCGCAGCAGCTTCACCTGCGTTAAGACCGGCAGATCACCGATCTCATCCAGAAAAATGCTGCCTTTATGGGCGGCCTCAAATCTTCCCGCCCGATTGCGAATGGCCCCGGTATAGGCCCCTTTGACGTGCCCGAAGAGCTCGCTTTCAAGCAGCGCCTCATTAAGTGATGCACAGTTTACTTTCACATAGGGATTGGACTGGCGCAGACTGTTATCATGGATCGCTTTGGCCACCAGCTCCTTTCCGGCGCCGCTTTCCCCAAAAATAATCACGGGCGCATCCGATTGCGCCGCGTTGGTAATTAAATCAAACACCTGTTGCATAGGTCCGGAAACACCCAGGATGCCGTGAAAACCATTTTCCGATTGAAGTTCGCGGCGAAACGCCGCGATCTGGTTGTCCTTTTCCACGATTTCGGTGATGTCCGTAACGGTTTCCACGGTGCCCATCACCTCGCCCGCGGAATCATAAAGGAGCGAGGCATTTTTTAAGACATGAATCAGCCTGCCGCCTTTCTGAATAAAAGTACATCTGCGCATGTCCATGGAGCCGGTCTTAAACAAAACACACCAGTGCTCGCCCTTTTCACGGCGGGCAAATTCAAAGATATTACAGTTCAATATGGAGCAGGGTTTCCCTAGCATCTCGTCTTTTGAATACCCGGTAATTTTCTCGAGAGCCTTATTAACCGAGACGATGCCCCCCCCCTTATCAACGATCATGACCCCGTCCTGAATGGTGTCCACCACTTTCTTCCAATAAATGTTTAATTCTTGTTCAAACATTAAAGAGTCTCCTGTTAAAATTTAACACTAATTAAATTTATTTATTTAACAATTTAACATCAAAATGCAACAAAAAAATTAATACCATCGAAAAATATCGATGTTTTACCCGACGCGTTTCGGACAAATGACGAGCATTGAATTTGAATGATGATTGGATGGAAGAATTGAATCAGAGAAAGGGAAACCTAATATCGGCTTGCGTTCATCCCGCCCTGACTTCCGTAGTCGGATTCCCGGAGAACCGAGCAACCGCTGGCAGAGGAGCCCAATTGCTCAGATGGCATCCGTCTTGCACTTAATTTGGGCGCTAAAGCACTTTTAACCAATGATGGAATGACCTGTTTTGAAAAAAAAACCGGATCATATTCTTGATTTAAGGGGGGCGATTTCCCCCATTACCCTGCTGAAGGTTAGCCAGGTTTTCAGAGAAATGAAACCGCAAGAAATCCTGGAAATTCTCTGCCGGGATCCGGATACACGGACCGATCTGTTCAAGGTCTTGCCGCCTTTTTCTTACGAACTGATCATTATGGAAAAGCTGGAAGATGAATCTTCATTCCGGGTTCAAATGAAAAAAAGCAAGGATTTCTAAACGTTATCCGGACAGCAGGTTGCCTCGGCAATTAAAAAGACCAGCTGCAGCCGAACAGCAAAAAGACTTACGCTGATTTTTTTTAAGGCAGGAATGAGGAGAGTGTTCATGTCCATAAAAATTGGATTCTTTATTTGTCACTGCGGGATCAATATTGCCTACAGGGTGCGTGTGGAAGAGGTGGCGGCCTTTGCCCGCAAACTCCCCAATGTAGTGGTTGCCAGGGACTACAAGTTCATGTGCTCGGACCCGGGACAAGAACTAATCGAAAAAGACATTAGGGAATACGGCCTAAACCGGGTAGTTGTCGCTTCCTGCTCACCCCGGCTCCACGAAAAAACATTTCGGGGGGCCTGCGAGCGTGCCGGACTGAATCCTTACATGTTCCAGATGGCCTCTGTGCGCGAGCAGGTTTCATGGGTGACTCCGGATGAAGAGGAAGCCACCCGCAAGGCCAAAACGCTCGCGGCCGCCGCCATTAATCGGGTCAATTATCACCACAGCCTTGAAACTCGTGAGGTCGATGTCCATCCGGATATATTAGTGGTGGGCGGCGGCATTGCGGGAATGCAGGCGGCGCTGGACATCGGCAATTCCGGCCATAAGGTTTATCTGGTCGAAAAACAGACCACCATCGGCGGCCATATGCTGCAGTTCGACAAAACCTTCCCCACGCTTGACTGCGCCGCCTGTATCGGCACGCCCAAAATGGTCGAAGTAGCCCAGAATTCCAATATCGAGCTCTTTTCTTACAGTGAAGTAAAGGAAGTCTCCGGGTATATCGGCAACTATACAGTTAAAATACGCCGCAAGCCACGTTATGTAAAAGAAGGCGTTTGTACGGGCTGCGGTGAATGCACAAATGTCTGCCCGGTATCCGTTCCAAGTGAATGGGATGAAGCGCTGGGCGACCGCAAGGCCGTTTTCCGGTCTTTTCCTCAGGCCGTACCCATCACCTTCTGTATCGACAAAAAAGACCGGGCCCCTTGCGTGATCACCTGCCCGGCCGGAATCAACGTTCAGGGTTATGTCCAGTTGATCGGTCAGGGCAAATACAAAGAGGCTGTTGAGTTGATCATGGAAAGGCTTCCACTGCCGGGCGTGTTGGGACGCGTGTGCCCGCATCCCTGTGAAAAGAAATGCCGGCGCCAGGAACCCGACGAGGCCATCGCCATACGGGAATTGAAGCGGTTTGCCGCCGACCAGGTTGACCCGGCTGAATTGCCGTTGCCCGAAATCGAGGACCGTTCCGAAAAAGTGGCGGTGGTCGGTTCCGGACCGGCCGGGTTGACGGCCGCCTATTACCTGCGGCTGAAAGGTTATCCGGTAACAATTTTTGAAGCCCTTCCCAAGCTGGGCGGCATGCTCCGGGTCGGCATTCCCGATTACCGCCTGCCGCCGGAAATACTTGATAGAGAAATCGGCTACATTCTTCGATTGGGCGTTCAGACGGAAGTAAATAAACGCCTGGGCCGGGATTTTACGCTGGACAGCCTCAAGTCCGACGGATACAGCGCTGTTTTTCTGGCAACCGGCGCCCATAAGAGTCTGGATATCAATATTGCCGGTGAAAAAGATTTTGTCGGCATATTCAAGGCGGTTGACTTCTTGAGGGAAATCAATCTGGGAGGTCGCACGCGACCGGGCAAGGCTGTTTCCGTTATCGGCGGCGGCAACGTCGCCATTGACGCTGCGCGAATTGCCAAACGCCTGGGTTGCGATTCCGTAACGGTGGTTTACCGACGCACCCGCAACGAAATGCCGGCCTATCCTGAGGAAATCGAAGACGCCCTGGCCGAGGGAATAAAGATCCACTACCTGACGGCGCCGGTAGGTATCGTTGGCGATAATGGCACCGTCAGCGGCCTGAAATGCATCAAGACCGACTTGGGGGCGCCCGACGGCAGTGGACGCCGTCGTCCGGTGCCGGTGGAAGGTTCTGAGTTCATCGTCGAATGTGACGCGATTATCGGCGCCATCGGGCAGCGGATGGATGTGGATTGGGTTGAAGGGGGCCAAGGACCTAAGTTCACCCGCCGAGGAACGGTTGCGGTTAGCCCCCATACCATGCAGACCTCGATTCCTTATGTGTTCGCTGCTGGCGATGCGGTAACCGGTCCGGCATCCGTGATCGAGGCGGTTGCGGCCGGACGCAAGGCGGTAGAGGCGATTCATCGGTATCTCAACGGAGAAAATCTTGATGAATACGCCCTGAATTTGGCAGATGAGCAGGCCCCCGGCCAAGACTGGCAGGAAATCTCCGAAAATATTTACAGAGAGAAAAGGGCTCAGCCTTTACACCAGGCGCCAGCAGAGAGAACAGCGGCTTTTAGCGAAGTGAACCGCGGCTTTTCGGAAGAAGAGGCCCGCCGGGAGGCTCAGCGCTGTCTCAATTGCGGCGTCTGTTCCGAATGTATGGAATGCGTCAGGGTCTGCGAAGCCAAAGCCATTGATCACAGCATGCGGGCGGAAGAGATGGAAGTAAAGGTCGGCAGCATTATTATCGCCACCGGTTATGACCTCATGGATCCCACCCCCATGAAACAATTCGGATATGGTTCCTATCCCAACGTATTTACCAGCCTTGAGTTCGAACGGCTCAGCAATGCAACCGGACCGACCGGGGGTAAAATTCTGATCAGGGATGAAAAAGGCGAATTCACCAAAACCCCCGCCAGCGTGGCCATCCTCCACTGCATCGGCAGCCGTGATGTGAATTATCATGAATACTGTTCGCGCGTCTGCTGCATGTATGCGCTGAAATATTCCCACCTGATCAAGGAAAAGGTCGGGCACGATACGGCTGTCTATGATTTCTATATCGATCAGCGCTGTTACGGCAAAGGTTATGAAGAGTTTTATAAAAGATGCCAGGAGGAGGGGACTACCTTTATCAGGGGTAAAGTCGCTGAAATTACGAACCGGGCGACTAAGCCGGAGGAAGAGGGAAAGCTCATCGCCATCGCCGAAGACACCCTCCTGGGAAGTATCTTGCGGGTGCCGGTGGATATGGTCGTTCTATGTGCCGCGATGGAGGCGCGCGAGGATGCCAACGAGGTCGGCCGCATCTTCGGCGTCAACCTGGGTGCGGACGGATTCTTTCTGGAAGAGCATCCCAAACTGGGTCCCCTGAACACGGCCACGGACGGCGTCTTTCTTGCCGGC
>CAYVMK010000110.1:0-6824 GCA_964452445.1 uncultured Desulfonema sp.
ATAAAAATGGTTTGAGATTCGACCTGGGATATTTCAGAGAGAATTTTGCCGTTTCTTTCATCGAGTCCTGCACGCGCGGATTCAAGCTCCGATATCTCTGCAATAAGCCTCTCCTCATCTTTACGCAGGTGCAGGAGATCATTTTCCAGCCTGTCCGTATTGCGCTGGATTTCAAATATACCGGATTTCTGCTCGGATATTTCCTGGTTCTTTTGAGTAAGCTTGAGCTTTATCTCTTCAACAACCGCATCCAGTTTCCGGAGTTGTGAAACGTGCCCTATATCCGCCACCCTTAAATCTTTTAATATTGCATCCGTTTCATCTATCAGTCTTGTGTATTCGTCGAAATAATAGATCGTAATAAATGCATCCAGTTTTTTAATGCGTTCCTGGAAATTTTTGTAAATCTCCGCTTTTCTGGCCTGGCGCTTTAATCCGGACATTTGCCGGTTGATTTCGGAAATTATGTCTGTGACGCGCAAAAGATTGTGATTTGTAGCCTCTACCTTACGCAATGCCTCATTTTTGCGGGTGTTATAGCGGGTGATTCCCGCAGCTTCTTCTATATAGAATCTTCTTTCTTCAGGCCCGGCATCGATAATTGCTCCGATGTTTCCCTGCTGTATTATGGCATATGATTTTGGGCCAAGGCCGCTGCCTAAAAAAATATGATGGATGTCTTTAAGCCGGCAGGGTTTTTTATTTAACAGGTATGCGCTTTCTCCTGAGCGGTAAAGACGCCTTGTCAACATGATTTCTGTGAAGTCCTTGAGCTCTTCAGGCGCCGATCCGTTGTCATTTGCAAGCGTCAATGTTACTTCGGCCATATTCAACGGCGGTTTCCCGTTAGTGCCTGAGAATATGACATCTTCCATGGATTTCCCGCGCAGTTGTTTAACGCTTTGTTCGCCCATGACCCATCTTAATGCATCAACAACATTGCTCTTGCCGCAACCGTTCGGGCCGACAATTGCGCAGATACCGGGAGGAAATTCGATGTTGGCCTTGTCTATAAAGGATTTAAATCCGCTTATTTCCAGCGATTTAAGTTTCATATAAGGACATGCCCCCCTTGTAAATTGTTAACAGAAATATAATAAGCATCGTATTTATCGGATATTATTCTACTGGCAAAATTATAACAGAAAGGAAACAGATTGTAAAGGAAAAAACACAATAGAAGGTGTATTATGATATAATGAATACAAGATATGGTGCTTTATCGGTTCAAATATGCTGAATTTAATACTTTTTCTCTTCTTTCTTTTCCCGCATTGTATTACTCCTGTATTATTGATTATGCTGGCAACAATATTTTGAACCGATATCAGGCGAAAGCTAATCGGCGACAAATGAAAACGTAATCGGCGACAAAATAACGCAATCGGCTACTAAATTCAAGCGGCAAAATGAGGGCGCAGAAAACCTGCCGGATTTGCGGCCTCTTTTAAAGAGGAACTGAAATCCGTATGGATATTTTATCTTTTCAGTTGCGAAGCAAAGCTTATTGCTCAATAGAAACGTTCTGTTAAGGAGCTTCTTTGGTTATGGAATTGCATTTTAAATATAATAATGGCCCGGTAGATGAAGCCATCAGGCAGTTAATAGGCATATCGGGCGATATCTCTCGCCCTGCCATCGTCAGGGAGATGATATCGGCATCATTAAAAGCCGGTCAGGAAGATAATGGGAAAGTTGATTTAAAGCTCATGAAAGCCTCCTTAAAGGAAATGCGCTTTACGGCAAAAGTATTTGGCCCTTACCGCCATGTAAAGAAAGTAGCTGTATTCGGTTCGGCACGAAAGCATTCGGACGAGGCTGTTTATAAGATGGCGCGGCAGATGGGCTCAAAGTTAGCCGAATCGGGATATATGGTTATAACAGGAGGCGGTGTCCAGGTATCATGCAGGCTCTTCATGAAGGTGCCGGTCCGGAGCATTCCTTCGGAGTAAACATACGGCTCCCTTTAGAACAAAAATCCAACCCTGTCATCAAGGGGAATCCCCAAAAATAGTATGCTTTTACGCTTTTTACGAAGCCGTCACGATCTGTAATCGGCATTTATTTTCACGTAATCGATCGAAAAATCACAGGTAAGGACAGACGCCTTTCCGTCGCCCGTTTTCAAATCAACAGTTATTGCGAACTCAGGCTTCTTCAGCACTTTCGTCGCTTCCATTTCGGCGGCATCACCGCAACCCATGCCGTTTTTTACCATCAGCACATCGTCGAAATAGATGTCTGCAAGACCTGGATCAAATTCCGCTCCCGATCTTCCGGCAGCCGCAAGAATCCTGCCCCAGTTCGTGTCTTCCCCGAACAGGGCCGTCTTGACCAGGTTTGAATTGGCTATGGTTTTCGCGATTTTTTCGGCGTCACTTCCGCTTGCCGCCCCTTCCACAATAACATCCACCAGTTTTGTCGCTCCTTCGCCGTCTTTGACGACCATTTTAGCAAGCGCCTTAAGAACTTCATCAAGGAGTTCCCGGAAGTATTCTTTTTCGGACCGGCTTTTTACACTTGCGCCCGACATTCCATTTGCCATGATAAGAACCGTATCGTTTGTGCTTGTATCTCCGTCAATCGTTATCCTGTTAAATGATTTCTCCACGGATGACGCCAGAGCTTCTTTAAGATAACCAGGCGAAGCTTCTGCATCAGTACATACAAAACAGAGCATTGTGGCCATATCCGGGCATATCATTCCAGCGCCTTTTGCAACGCCCGTAATATTGAAACCGGATCCGCCGATGTTGCCGTTTCTTGAAACAATCTTCGGAATCGTATCGGTTGTCATAATGGCTTGTGCAAAATCATTTATGCCGCCGGTGGAAAGCGATTTTATCAGTTCGGGAACAGCAGGCTTTATTTTATCCAGGGCAAGCGGTTTTCCAATAACACCCGTCGATGCAACAAGAACCAGATCTTCAGCTATATTCAGTCCATATGCCGCAAGTTTTGCTTCAGATATGGCATCTTTCATGCCCTGATCGCCGGTGCAGCAGTTTGCGCTTCCGCTGTTTACAATAACAGCCCGGCAAAGTCCCTTTTTAATCCTCTCCCTGTCAAGAATCACTGGCGCCGCCTGCACTCTGTTTTTGGTAAATACCCCGGCAATGCTTGCTGGAACCTCTGAATAAATAAGTCCGAGATCTTTCTGGCTGTTTTTTTTAAGGCCGGATACAACGCCGGAAAATGAAAAGCCCCTGCAGAGAATCTTTTTCATATACAGAAAATCCCTTTTTTGACTATTATCTTTTTATTAAAGGCTATATTTATGCCGTATACAGGTTTTTTCAAAGATTAACATTGAACACTGAACATCGAACGTCCAACATCGAATGAAAAACAACTATATGATAATGAACAATTTTTTGAAGGATGAAAGATTTTTTGTTTCCATTCAAAATTCGATGTTCGGTGTTGGATGTTCGATGTTCTTTTTTAAGCCGTCCGAAGTCAACCCTTCCTAAAACGGATTTACTCTTATTCGCCTATATGCGGAACAGCCCTATGTTGTCAATCCACGCTTTTTGCCGTCCTTTAAAATAGTTGCCTTTTTCTGGTAAAACTACCATATGTTGAATAAATTTGTTGACAAATAACTATATATTGAATATTGAAACACATCATGTATATTTTTTGCTGATAATCCTCAGTTGTATTTTTTACTAAACCGTCAAAATTCACCGGAATACACGACTATGTGCTTTCTGTTTTTCTTTAAACGGAGCAGGTAATTTTCATCTCCGATTAATACGGAGATTTTTCTATTTTGAACCGACTAAACATGAAGAGGTGGCACAAGTGTTTGAGGAAATCAAAAAACGTGATGGGAGGGTTGTTGAGTTTGATTCATCAAAGATCACTGCTGCAATCGCAAAGGCAGGAAAAGCGACAGGTGAATTTGATGAAAGAGAAGCAAGAAAACTTACCCTTCGGGTTCTAACCCTTGCTCATGAACTCCGCCTTGGATCAGTTCCGGATGTCGAAGGAATTCAGGATATTGTTGAAAGGGTTCTTCTTGATTCGCCTTTTTACAAAACCGCAAAAGCCTATATTATCTACAGGGAACAGCATGCCCAGATTAGAAGCATAGCAACCAATGCCAACATAAATCTTGTTGAAGACTATATTCAGAAGCTCGACTGGAAAATCAAGGAAAACAGTAATATGTGCTATTCTCTCCAGGGGCTTAACAATTATATATCATCAGATGTGACTTCCGAGTACTGGCTTAACCGAATCTATCCCCCCGAGGTTAGAGACGCCCACAAAAACGGAGAGATACACATACATGACTTAAGCCTTTTGTCCGTTTACTGCGTCGGATGGGATTTAAAAGACCTTCTGACAAAGGGTTTCATGGGTGTTGAAGGAAAAGTCGAAAGCGCTCCTCCCAAACACTTAAGATCCGCCCTGGGACAAATAGTGAATTTTTTCTACACGCTTCAGGGTGAAGCTGCCGGTGCACAGGCTATTTCAAATTTTGACACGCTTCTCGCGCCGTTTGTCCGATTCGACCGGCTGAAATACAGTGAAGTAAAACAGGCTTTACAGGAGTTCGTATTCAACATAAATATCCCGACACGGGTCGGCTTCCAGACTCCCTTTACGAATATAACCATGGATCTGTATGTTCCGTCGATACTGAAAGACCACCCGGTAATAATCGGCGGAAAAGAGCGCACGGAGACATACTCGGAATTTCAACCTGAAATGGATATGATAAACAGGGCTTTCGCCGAGGTAATGATGGCAGGGGATGCAAGAGGAAGAGTCTTTACGTTCCCGATACCGACATACAGCATAACTGCAGATTTTGACTGGGATAATCCGAATCTTGAAACTGTCTGGAAGATGACAGGTAAATATGGAATTCCCTATTTTTCAAACTTTGTCAACTCCGACCTTTCTCCTGAAGACACAAGATCTATGTGCTGCAGGCTGCGCCTCGACAACAGGGAGCTTCTCAAAAGAGGCGGCGGTCTCTTCGGCGCAAGCCCGCTTACAGGATCAATAGGGGTCGTTACTATAAACCTTCCGCGCATAGGCTATTTTTCAAAAAGCGATGATGAGTTTTTTACTCATCTTAAGGGAAAAATCAACCTGGCAACGAAAAGCCTTTCCATAAAAAGGAAGATCCTTGAAAGGTTTACCGATAAAAACCTCTACCCTTATTCAAAATTCTATCTAAGGGAAGTAAAAAACGGAACAGGTCTTTACTGGAAAAATCATTTTTCAACAATCGGTATAATCGGAATGAACGAAGCCTGCCTTAATTATATCGGCAAGAATATTGCAAGCAAAGAAGGCCTTGATTTTTCCCTGAAAGTTATGGATTATATACGAAATATTCTTTCCGAAACCCAGGAAGAAACAGGAGATCTTTACAACCTTGAAGCGACTCCTGCGGAAGGAACATCCTACAGGCTGTCCATGAAAGACAAGCAGAAATTTCCGGATATCATCTGCGCCAATGAAGAAGATTACGTAAAAGGAGCGGCGCCCTATTATACCAATTCGACTCAGCTTCCTGTCAACTATACTGATGATATATATGAAACCTTGAGATTGCAGGACAGCCTTCAGACCAAGTATACCGGCGGCACCGTTTTACATATTTTCTTGGGCGAACTCATCACGGACGTTTCAGCAATAAAAGGGCTTATAAGAAAAATATCAACACGTTTTCATCTTCCATATTTTACCCTGACTCCGACATTCAGTGTATGCCCGTCTCACGGGTACCTGAAAGGAAAGCAGGAAAAATGCGCCGTATGTGATGCTGAAACGGAAGTCTATTCCCGGGTTGTCGGATATTTACGCCCGGTAAAGCAATGGAATAACGGCAAACAGGCTGAATTTGCCCTGAGAAAATCATATAAACTGCCGCCCGATAAATCCGAAGATTATATCCATGTTATTCAATCGGAACCGGACATTTCACAAAATGATCATTATTTCGCGGAAAAGCCTATTCTCAGATCACAGGGAGCGGTATAAATGATACGGCCATGATTTTAGGCGGCATTCAGAAAAATTCGCTGATCGATTATCCCGGGAAAATAAGCTGTGTTCTTTTTACTTCGGGATGTAATTTTGCCTGTCCTTATTGTCACAATCCTGATCTTGCAAAAAACAACCCGTATGTATTTTTAAAAGAAACTGAAATTTATGCCTTTCTCGAAAGCAGGAAGAGTTTTCTGGATGGAGTCGTTATTTCAGGCGGTGAGCCGACAATTCATGATGATATTGAATCTGTTTGCAAAAATATCAAGGCATTAGGATATCCGGTAAAACTTGATACAAACGGAAGCAGTCCATCGGTAATAAAAAATTTAATTGATGAAGGTCTTGTCGACTATATTGCCATGGATATCAAGACTGACCCCGCCCTCTACTCTTTTTTTGTAAAATACGGCTGTGAATCTGCCGATATATTATCAAGCATTCAAACCATTATGAATTCGGCAATTGATTACGAGTTCAGAACAACATGCGTCAGGCCGTTTATAAGCCAGCCTGTTATCGGGAAAATTTCCGGTATTATTAAAGGGGCCGGTCTTTATGTTCTCCAGCGTTTTCAAAATAAAAACGTGCTTGATCCTGATTTTTTCGCCGCTGAAGATTGCGGATTCAGCGAAGATGAATTGCTTGAGCTTCAAACCGCGGCAGAACCCTTCGTCGGCAAATGCATAATCCGCTGATAACACCATCCACTGTCCCTGACCATTGACCCTGCCCCTGATCCTTAACCTTTTTTTTCCTTTAGTACCTTAGAAATAATTTTCTGCGCGTTTCTACCCCTCAAGGGGGTACTG
>CAYVMK010000111.1:0-6800 GCA_964452445.1 uncultured Desulfonema sp.
ATTATATTCTTATAAGTAATGACGGTTAAAAGCTCCGCGAAAATCGGTGTTTAACGTAGCGAATATAATTTGCGGCAAGGAAACCCTTTGCTCCTCAACATAAGATGATAAGTTTTTAAATTTGCCCCCATTCTTTTCATTGAAATATACTCTTATAATTTTCGAGCGCTGGTTTCCACCTTGTTTTATAGCATTGCAGATTTCTTCGCATGTGATGACAGGACTTCCCGGATTTCCGTCCACATCAAACCCGGGACCGGCAAAGAAATCGAAAATCTGTAATATATCGATCAGTGATCCATTGATGAACACCGGCAGCCACTCACGCAGGTACTCCCGGTAAAGTTCCAGTTTATCTCGTGTCCCTTCGTCAAATGGATTCTGGTGCAAGTTGCGTTCAGGCATAACAATGTCCCTGTTACTGAAGCATGTCCAAAGTTTTATCGTTAAAAATCAATGCATCGACTCCCGATTTGTCAGATGTCAAGTCGCGATTCCGATGTCTCTTAAGTTGTTTTGGAACCTCCGTTCCCATTTACTCGCTTGCTCTTAAGTGCGTACCGATTGCTCCTGCCATCAGCGGGAGCTGGCTTTATTGGCGATCCGCTGAATGGCGTTGTTCGCCATTATAGCAACTTCCGACTTCGTCACATTTGAAGCGGACTTGTTTCAGCAATTCGGCGGTTTCATAAGGTCTGCCCCTTTGGGTCGTTCTTCCAGTTTCAGCGATTAGGTGAAGACGGCGCTTGGCTCTTGAACAGATGACATAGAGCAGTTTCGATTCTCGTTCTGATGCTTCCCGTTCGGTTCCTTTAATTATCACAGACCAGTGTGGCACGTATCCCCTGAGAAGGCCGAAGGCTATCACAGTGTCGTACTCCTCCCCTTTTACTCCGTGGCAGGTGCTCACCACGACACCAGCCGGATGACTGAATAGTTTTCTGAAGCTACTAACATCGGTAGGCATTCCGCCCTCCGCAGTCGCAATGCGGTTTTCAGCTTTTTCGAAGAACGTGTTGAAAGTGGTGTTCAACGCATCACTTGAATAAAGATCCATGCCTATTCTCACCAGGAGCTGGGAAAACACATCTCGCAGATAGGACATTCCCTCGGTTTCGCTGGAAGATATCGCATTGATCAACTTGAGCAGTCGTCTGGGAGTCGCGATGATTTCAGGAAGCGAAATGTCCCCCAGTGTGCTCAGATCAGAAAGGACCTCTTTCGCCCAGCGAATTCGGGTCCGTGTTCGAGACGGGGAAGGGGCCATGAGGAACAACCGACCAACCTTGAACCAGAGATTATCACGCGAGCTATGGAGGGGAGAAAGTCCGGGCGCATCGAAGTCAACTTGGGGAAGCAGGCCGACAAGACTGCGAGCAATCGACCGAACATGCCACCAATGTGGCGCCAGAACGCAAATGTCCCGCGGTACCACACCAGCTTGTAATGCGTTCGAAATCAGAGCAGCAATACCCGCAGGGAGGTCCTCCTTGGCGACTGTTTGATCTTGGAATGTTATCGCACCAGCGGAATCTGCATAGTCTGTGAGAGATTCGATGACTGGAGCAGACGATCTAAAGCTGCGGTAGAAGTCGATGATCCGCTGTGTAGATCGATAATTCCCTTTCAACTCCAAATGAACGACATTATCAAGGCTAAATTCGGTGGCAATCTCTTCGGGAGTTTTCGTGAGAGCCCCCAGCGACTCGTAAATTGACTGATCCGCATCACCAACGAAGAAGAAACTGGGCGGTGAGGCAGCAGCCTTAAATATCACGGATAAGATACCGAACTGCAGATCTTGAATGTCCTGCACCTCATCGACACAGATCAAACGAATGATAGAGGCCAGCGTTGCCGCAATTTCGGGATTCTCTTCGAGGAGGCTGTATGATAGATAGAGTACGTCGTCGTAGTCGATGAGCTTCATGTCCCGAAGCCTAACCTTGTAACGTTCGAATATCATTCGGCTGCTATCGTCCGCATTGAGACTATATCCGGTTCGTGTGAGTGTGGTACTGATCTCCGTATAACCAGGAAGCCTTGCTTCACGCTTTAAGTCATCAATGATCGACTCTGTAAGGAATTCGTCGGCGACGGTGAATCCGAATCTAGTAATTTCAGAGTAAGGAGCATATGGGCGTAACACCCATTCGAGGGCAAACGCATGGATTGTTCCTGCCCAAAGACAGTTAGTTGTAACGTTCTCTTGATCGAGACGTGCCTGAATCTCATCAGCAGCTCTGTTTGTGAAGGTCATGGCAATGACACGTTCTCTGCTGGAATTAAGTTCATTTAGACCACGGATTACACGGGCAGTCAGTACGCGAGTTTTTCCACTCCCAGGACATGCGGTAATCACAATGTTTCCATCACGTTCAACCACACTTTTCTGTTCTGTGTTAAGCCGAATCATCGTCCTCGGTATTCCTCAAGATATTGGCCGAAGAGGGATAGTGCATCGGTCGGTACGGCCTTGCGGAAGGTCGAAAGAAAGTCGGTCGGGCTCAGAAGCTCCATTTCCGCAAGCGACGGCAGAATCTTGGCCAGTTGAACATCCTGATATTCAGCATCAGCAATAATCCGGAAGAGCCCCATCTGCTTCAACGCGCTTTCATTTACGCTAGGATGGCAGGCAAAAGCTACTGCGCGAAGAATGTAATCCGGAATTTGGGTTCGCGAGACAAGTTTCTCTGATAGCAAGAGCGCGAACCAACCCTTTCCGAGTTTCTCCGCTAGTCGCAGGATCTCCTTGCCAGAAGTTTGGAGATCATCGGATTTTATTCTCTGCTTGCTTCGATGCTTGCGGGGATCGTCCTTGTAGATATCGTCCAAGGCCCGGACTACTTCCCATGCGTTACCGGCGCTAATGAATTCTACTTCGAAAGTGTGATCTGCGAAAAAGGCCCTAAGCCATGAATTGCCGTTAGTGAGTTCCTGTAGACTTTGGTACCGAGACTCGCCTGACTTCTCTGCTGCTCTGGCGTGTGCCTGATCTTTGGTATCGTCCTCTGGACCGTCAGGAAGGTCGATAAGAGCCTTATCAAGGTCAGTAGCGATTGCACAGGGACGCTGAATTCGATCATCGGCAAAGATAACTGCCACGTGATCGAAAAATGCAGAACTCATTGATATCACGCTGAAACCAAGTTCGTCTGGGCTCACACCAAACATAGCACGCAACATGGCAGGGATCATGATCTGTTCCGCGTCTCCCTCTACCAATAGAACACCTTTGGCAAACAGCAATGTCGAACGAATCGCATCCAAATATCTTTCCACCCGGCTCACTGTTTCCGGTGAAAGACCGCGCGCAGGCTGGTAGACCTCAGCATGGTCCTCCTTCTTTGCAAGGACATTGACACTGGCGATTTGAGAGGCCGACGATATGTGCGTTGAGTGAGTGGAAACAATTACTTGGGTTCTTTTTGAAGGAAGCTTGGAAAACAGAGACTTCTGTATGTGTGTGTGGATATGGGCTTCTGGTTCTTCGATCAGGAGGAAATGAGCGACTCGGTCACTTGAAAGCTTGAACTCATACTCAAGTAGCTTCAAAGCCACGTAGATGAGATTCGCACCTCCAAGGCTTTGCTCGTGTAATTCCCCACGATAGTCCGAAGCGGCACTGTCCCCCACGAGTACACTCAGCCGCTGGAGGAGCTTCTCCATGGAATCCGGCAGAGCGGACTTAATACTTACACCGGGCGCATATGTGTACCCAACTGCATTGTGTAGCGTGGACTCTATCCCGCTCGCCAGTTTCTTAATCTCTTGCAACGAAGAGATATCACTGTTCAAGTCAGCTATTTTTCCTGTAATCCGTTCAGAATCCGCGATCTTGATGGATGATTCCATTCCTCGCAGTAGAGTCAGAAGCGGGTTGCTACGATAGCCACGCAGCTCAGCAATAACATCACGGAGTGCTGGGACAAAGGTACAGGCAACTTCCTGGTAGATGGTTGGAACTTTGACGCCTAGAACATCCTGGTCGTCATCCTCGGGATTAGGAAACTCGCCCGTATTGAAATCGCCAACATACGCGCTGTAGACCTGATCGTCCAGAAAATCCCCGCGTGCACGACCCGTCCACACGGGCTCGTAGTCGTCAACTGTCAGACCGTCTAGATACTCGCCTATGTCGTCGCCTTCTTTTGACAGCTCGTGCAATTTCTTTCGGACTTCACCTTTTGGTCGAAAAAAGAACGAGTAGGTGCCGGTGTTCGTTCCATCCATGTGTGCTGTGTTATGCCTAAGAAGCTGGCAGCCCTCGGACGAATCCAAGTCCGCGAAGTCCGCAGATATCACGATCCAATGTCCACGCCACTGCCCAAGGTTGCGACAGAATTCTGACTCACGAAGGTACACGACATTTCGTGTGAGAGACTCATCAAGGAGAATGCGCAGGGCGTGCAGGGCATTCGTCTTGCCGGAGCCATTCTCTCCGATCAGGGTATTGACCCCCTCTCGGAAGGAAAACTTCGCCTTTGCAAAATTCCTGAAGTGGCGGATGCGCAATTCCGTAATATGCATATAATCGCGTCCTCCCAATACAAAACTCTACAAGTCAATTGATAGTCTTTCTGGTTTCTATGCCGAACTATTTAAGAAATAGACATCACATGATTTAGACCTTTATCGGTTCAATCAGTTATCTTCCTCCCCGTTATCTGCTCCCCGACCCATTCGGTATTTGATTTCATAGTTTATGATAAAATCCAGCTCATCATCGGTAAAGCCATAATGTTTTGCAAGGACCTGATCGATTTGATCAATGATGGGTTTAGATTTTTGAATTTTGAAGGACTGGGTTTCCGTTCGCCCGGTCTGTTTCTGTTCTCGCACCAGCATGGCGCTGTTTTTATCAATGTCCTTCAGATAACTCACACCTAACTCACGAAGCTCTGAATCGATCGTCGCCAATTCTGGTATAGGAAAATTTTGGATGTCATACGGGTTCAGGTCTCTAAGGTTTGAGGTTACCGTGTACCACCACCAAAAGACATCGCTGCTCAAGGCTGCAATCAAAGGTTTGACTTGTTCGTGTTTGACAACAGTAAATGAGGTTTCTCGGCTGCTATGGCATGATTTGCCATTTAGCCTGAATGCCGGAGCAAAATCGGTGAAAATCTTCCAATACAGACCTCCGGTTGTCCTGTAATAAACTTGTTGGCCAGATGAACCAATGAAATGCTTAGTTGCTGTTTTAACGGTGAGGCACTTTTCAAGGATACTACGTTCAACTTTCTCACCGAGCTTGGGCACCCAGAAAGCAGATCTGTTTCGCTGAATGTTCACGTAACTCAATCTTTCGAACAAATCTTCACGGTCTTCGCTGTTCCATTTTTGATAATTTGTTGATAAAGTGCGGCCTTCCATGGATGATGTGATAACAAAAACGGTCAATGCCCTGTTCACGGTATCAAATAATTTTCCAGGCCGCCAAGCATAATTTGCATACCAAGCGTTATGATCTGTTTCCAATACCTGCTGAACGATCTGCATTCTCTGAGTGGATGGCAGTGCTAACGGTACAATCATGCTCATGCAACCTTTTGTGCTGAGTAAGTGAACACTTCTCTCAATACACATGCCGTGAACGGCTCCACCATCTAAACACTTATAGTTTTTCGGACTGTAATTTACTTGACGAAGTTCAAGATATGGCGGATTCCCGATAATAACGTCGAACCCACCGGTCTGCATGATACCATAAAACTCCACGAACCAATGGAAGGGCTGGTGGGTTTTCAGCCATTTGTCATAATCTGTCTTTTTATTAACTTTTATCCCATACTCCCTTGCCAGATAGTCGTTAAGTTCGTCTTCCAATGTCTTAAGTCTTTTACGAAGGGTTTGCTTTGTATCGGTGAATTCCTTGGGGTCCATACCCTGTTTGGTTTGCATGGCACGGAACTGGCGGAATGCGGCGTCAGATAATTCAACTTGTTCCTCAAAGCGTTGATACGCGCTGAGAGTCTCTCCAAACAGAAGCTTACCCTGTTTATGGGAATCTTCTTTGAAAACGCAACGAACCTCATCCGCCGTAGCATAGCCAACCAGGGTGTTGCCGGTACGGATGTTGAAGTCGATATCGGGAAGAGGTTCGATACCGAAGTTGTCTTTATTTGAATCAGGCTCCACCTGAGCCACCAGTTTGAGAAACAGCCGCAGCTTGCAGATTTCCACCGCCTCGTCCATGATATCCACGCCGAAAAGGTTGTTCAGAATAATGTTCTTGAAAATATAGTAGCGGCGGTTGGGATGGTCCTCCACCTGTTTTAAGACCTTTCGAAAATCTGAGTACTTTTCAGGCCGGTGTTTCTCACTTGATCGGTCAAGGTCTTCCACAAATGCCGCCATACGATCCAGGCAAGCCTCATAAAGCGGCTCCAGTATATTGAGGGCAGCAAAGAGAAACGCCCCCGATCCGCAGGTGGGATCAAGAATGGTGATGCCGTTTTGATGTTTCTCGTTGGATTTTTCCGGAATATGGCCGTTAATGGTGTGCCAGAAGGCCCGCAGCAGATCCGGTCCCTCGCAGTTTTCAATCGTGTCCTGGGCGAACTGGCGGATGTCCAGATTCAGGGTGATCAGGTCATTGATATCCTGCACTTTGCCGCTTTGAAGCTTTTCCCTGATTTCAAGACAGCGGTTACGACGGCATACATACTCCCGCCAAGTCTCGGTGACCAGACGGATGGGATCATGGGCTGGCGCCTGTTGCAAGTTATAACGATTGTCAGACATGCGAGCTTGGGGATCGCGCATACCGGTGTGGACAAAATCGGGAAGAGCTGTTT
>CAYVMK010000112.1:0-6796 GCA_964452445.1 uncultured Desulfonema sp.
AGGGAATCACAGTGTTCTTGCTGATATATTCCGTGATGTCTTCCTTGGTATAATAAGCCCCCATCTGTTTCTGATTGATATACTTTTCAAAAATATATCCGAGAACATCGGGGTTGATTTCATTGTCAGCCCGCAGAGGCCGCTCGTCCAGATGCCACTGGTACTGGTCAAAGTAGTCAAAGATCCGCTCAAAGGCTTCGTCCGATATTTTGATGTCAGGATAGCGCTGCTCCACCGGATGTCTTTCGAAAAAGCCGCCGTCAAAATAAGGGATTTCCCCCAGCAGCTTTTCAAGCTCAGACGTGCGCGTCTTTCCGCCGAGTCCTTCATGAAACAGGCGCAATAAGAAGTAGCGGTAAAAGGAATAAAAGCGGTCCTGCCCGTGTTCCCGGCGCATCCGGGCGAGCCGATTGCGGAGATAGTCCGGGTCGCCGTCCAGAAACCCTTTTCGCTGTATGAAATAGACGAACATCAGCCGGTTGAGCATGACCGAAGCATACCATTCATGATCTGTTTTCTCTGCAATGCCGGTAACAAACTTGAGAAACTCTGCGTGTTCCTTCTTGAATCTATCAAAAAAACGCTTGGTTACCCGCTCCACATCAAATCCGGCCCTGGCGCGGCGGGTGACATCAAGCAGGGTCAGGCTTTCTTCTTCTTCCAGCGAAAAGGCGATGGCCCCAAGCTTCTGAATAAGAGCGTCTCCCGGCTGGGTTTTGTTGAACGTGTGCTCCCGGCAGGCAATTGGTTTGCCCGGCTCCCTTCTGACCCACTGCCAGACCTGGGTGGTCCTATCCGCATCAGCAAACACAATGAGATGTTCATGTGCGCTTTTGGCTGCCTGGTGCTCGATTTTGCGACGGACGGCATGATCGGGCAGCCGCTCGCCTGATGGTGTGGAATATAGATAGGCCGCCATCCCGCGTTTTTGTGCAAAGGCCCTAAGCTGGATCGTCCGGCCGTCGAGGATAATATCCAGCCGGGCGTCATGATGGTCCCAGCCAAGGTGTTCGCAAAAGAGCATCGAAAAATCAAAGGACTTGAGGCACTTTCTTACAGCGGCAGCATCGATTTTCATCCTTTATCCTTTATCTCTCATTCTCGCCCTTTAAGCCCCATGGAGCAGATGATACGCGGCTCACGGTCATCTTTTTCATCTTCATGGATGATGCAAAGCCGTCCTTCGGTTCGAAGCAAAAGCACCAGCTCGGCAAGCTGCTGATCGCTGATGCCGGACTTCAGCTGACGATTTAAGGTATCAATGGCCACCGGCCGCAGGGGATAGCGGTAGATTTCAGCAAGCGCTTTATTGAGTTCACCGAAAGTGGATTCGAACAGGGTGCCTTCCCACCCCTGAATATAATATTTCAGGCGTTCATATGTGCGGAAGCGGGCGCCGCGAGGACTCCCAAGCTGGCCGCCGATCCGTTTCTCCTCCCGGACAATGTGCTCGACCCCGGACCGGACCAGTTCGTGGTGCTTGTCCTGTCTGGGTAATGCGGGCGTACCAGGTTCGCAGGCGGCGGCGCGCAGGATTTCGATCTGTGATTCGGTTATGCTCTCGCCTTTCTGATTTACATAGGCCAAGGCGTCGTTGCCTTCGGCCGACCGCATATATACCAGGACACCTTCAGGTTTGTCGGGCAGCACTGCATGGGCGCGTGTGCCATAAACAACATCGGGCAGAAGCTCGATCCGGCGCCGTAGCTCGGGATCATGGTCGATGGCGTTCTTCCAGATCTGATAGGCCTGGGAAGCAAGATCTACATCGGCGTCATCGTCGCCGTCCAGGATGCCGGATCTTTCGGTAAAAAGATCGCGGACAATCTGCTCGTCACTCTGGTCCTCGAAAAAAGCCTCATCGCTGCCAACTACTTCGGCATTTTCACTCAGCCGCCTTCGCACCCGGCTGCGCAGGCGGATGATACGATCCACCCCTTCCGCTGTAAAAAAAGAATAGCAGAGAATATTTTCAGCCCTCTGACCGATGCGATCCACGCGGCCGGCCCGCTGGATCAGCCGGATGATGGCCCAGGGGAGATCGTAATTCACCACAATAGCGCAATCCTGCAAGTTTTGTCCTTCGGACAGGATGTCCGTGGCAATCAGGACGCGCAATTCGTTTTCAGGACGCACCTGGTCGCGCTTCTTGTTGCTTACCGGACTAAAACGCCAGGCCATCAGGGTCGGGTTGGCTGTATCGCCATATACACCGGCATGATCCTTTAGCCCGCGGATGCGCAGCTGGTTCTCCAGATATCGGACAGTGTCGGCAAACTGAGTAAAGACCAGCACCTTGTCGCGAGGGTGCTTTTGGGCCAGCAAATCAAAAAGTGCCACCAGCTTGGCATCCCGCTTCGGGTCCCAGTCGCCGCCGGATTCCAGGATGCCCGTGAGTTTCAGGGCATCGGCGCGAAGATCTCTGGCAAGTTTTTTGATAAAAAGGCTTGGCCGCAGCCATTTGAAGCGGCGCTGGTATTTCCGGTCGTACAAGTCATAGATTTCCGCTGCCCGCTTACGAAAATCGGCCTCGGTATGAAGGCCTTCGTTTTCAGGAGCATTCTCATTGTCATTATTTTCATTCTCGAACAGGTCTTCGGAAGCCTGGTCACTGTCTTCATCTGAAAAGCGCGTATCAAGCATTTCCGCGTCTTGAGAACCGATGGGA
This sequence comes from uncultured Desulfonema sp., assembly GCA_964452445.1. Lineage (GTDB taxonomy): Bacteria > Desulfobacterota > Desulfobacteria > Desulfobacterales > RPRI01 > RPRI01. The sequence continues at coordinate 2,669 of CAYVMK010000112.1, forward strand.
AGCGGCCTGTCGTTCTCGATGGCATGCAGGAAGATGAAGTTTCGCAGGATATGGCGCTCCACGGATTGGATAAAGGCCATGCCGGAGCTTTCCAGACGTTTAAAGATATTAGTGCGGCAAAAACCCATCAGGCGTTTTCCGGCGCGGGAAAGATCCTGAAGCTGGCGCTGTTCCGCCGGTGTGGGCGGATGCTCCGGGGCCGGGGCAATATAGTTGCCCATACCATAGCGTGGAAGCGCCAGATCATTGATGGCATCCACTACCTGGTCCGAGTAAAGCCGGGCATATTGATCATCCGGGTCCACGTCATTTACGTCAAACCGAACCGTGCAGGGGGTGCGGGCCGGGAAATAAGAGCGATTGCCGTCGGGAAACTCCAGATACCGGCGATGATTGCTTTCATCCATTTTGGCGTAGTTTTCCTGGATGAAAGAACGGGTGCGCCGGACAAGGTAGAGTCGCATCAGATCGCGCCAGTCATCGGGATGTTCGCTGCTTTCAAAGGCAGCCAGGGTCCTCGGCGAACACTGGCGCCTTCTTAAAAATTCGGTTTCTGACATACCTCGCAGGTACTGTTCCGGGCGAATGCCGATATCGAGATCCTCTTCAACGAACAGGCGCAACTGATTGGACAGATCCAGATATGTTTTGTTGTATGGCGTTGCGGTCAGCAGAATGACTTTGCTGTCGTTTTCCTTGATGTATTCCTGGACGGCGCGGTAGGTGCGGCCCTCGCGATTGCGAAGATTGTGGCTTTCGTCGATGACCACCAACTGGTAGCGGCGCTCATCGGGCAAATCTCTGATGGCCCGGCTGATTGAGAGAACTTTTCCCCGCAGTCCGTATTGCTGGCGGTAGTCTTCCCACATGGGTACGAGGTTTTTGGGGCAGATGATCAGCGAGCGCATGCCGTAATCGTCTTCAAAAATGCGGGCCAGGGCGGTCGCCATTAAGGTCTTTCCCAAACCCACTACGTCGCCAATAAGAACTCCGTTTCTCTTATTGACATGATGGGCGGCTATCCGGACTGCCGCCTCCTGAAATTCTAAAAGGTGATCCTTCAGTTCGCGCGGAATGCGAAACTCCGACAGACCGGCACGCGCCTCTTCCGCCATATGGTAGGCCATCTTGATATAAATATGGTATGGCGGGATCAGTTCCTCGCGGGCCCAGCTCTCTTCAATGATCTGAATGAGTTCTTTTGAAATATCGATGCAGAAACGGTCATTCCAGCGATTCTCGAACCATTGAGCGAACTTTTGAGTGGCATCGTGGTCCAGAACGTCGATGTTCAGTTCGCCCTGGCCTGCCAGGCCCGCCATCGTAAGGTTGCTGCTGCCGAGATAGCCGATGATCGGGTTTATGGGATCAGTACGGAAAAGGAGATAAAGTTTGGCGTGAAGGGGGTGGCGCAGAAACAGTTTGGCGATGACTTTTTTTTCTTTGAGCCTTTGAGCCAGACGGCGCAAACCCGCTTCATCTTCATTGTTGGGAGCCCCGAATGTCAGCTGACGGCGAAATTCCTCTGCAAGCTGTTTTTTGAGCCGAATGGCGGATTGGTTATCAATACCCTGGTCCTGGGACATGAGGCTTAAAATCTCACGCAGCTGCTCCTGAGGGGGTTTCTGCATCCCAACCAGCAGCCGGCAGGCGCCTTCAGTTTCAGACCAGTGCCGGATATGTTCGTCAAGCTCCTTCCATCCCCGGAGATTGAAATAGCCCACACAGAAGTCGGCCCTGTCTGAAAGACTCAAAGCAATTTGAAGCGCCGGAAGCAGGGAACGGTCGATATTGTCAAAAACTTGGGGCATTTCAACCTCCAAAGGTTAAGGCAGGAACAAAGCTGTTCACACATAAAAAATTCATATTATGCGCAACAGTTTGTATTTTTTTTACATTTAAATTGTTTTTTGTCAAAGGCTATTTGAAAAGTTCGTAGTTACCGATTTTAGCCTTGAGCCGAAATCGGTAACTATGCCATTGCGATCCGGAAATATGCGGTTTCCCTTTTTTAATCATTTTCAGTTATTCCTGCCTGGCGGTTTTGATTTTAACCTGCCATAGCCTCGCTGCTTCTCCTTAACGATGAAACCTATCTGTTTCCTGGGTTTTGCGTCAGTTTCTAAAAGTTGTTTGATGGCCTCGAATACAATTTGGAACTGCTGATCGTATTTTTTCTCCATGGCCTCAATTTTTTTCTTCAGGTCTTTGTGTGTTGACAACATCTGCCGGAGCCGGGTAAAGGCCCGCATGATCTGGATGTTGACCTGAATAGCGCGTTTACTGTTAAGGACACTCGAAAGCATTGCAATGCCCTGTTCAGTAAAAGCCATTGGTGGGTATCTTGTCCCTCCCCAACTTGAGGTCACAATTTGTGACCTCAAGTCGTCAAACTCGTCCTTTGTAAGCTCAAACATGAAGTCTTCAGGAAACCGATCAATATTCCGACGGACAGCCTGCTTCAGGGTCTTGGTCGGTACAGAATAGAGATCCGCCAAATCCTGATCCACCATAACTTTGAAGCCACGCACAATAAATATCCTGCTGGTAATTCTTTCTACAGGCATTGCGGTTACCATGGTTTAGGAACCTCCGTTGATTTTATTATGCATAAGTTGTTCACGACAATTGAATACTCCCCGCACTCTACGCTGCAGGTGTAGTAAATGATAGATGGGAACAAAGCTGTTCACATACATATAATGAATTTATATCATGCACAACAGTTCGTATTTATTTTGCCTTTTAATTGTTTTTTGTCAAAAGATATTTGAAAAGGCGCTTCTTCAATCCGGTTCAAAAAGTTTTTTAACAAACACAGTGAAGCGAAGCTTGTATAAGGCTGCTCAAAGGTTTCTCAGATGAGATCCTGTGCCTGCTGTTTATCCATGATTATTTCTCTATTTCAGGTAGCATCCGGTCATTCTTGGGTTTTTCTATAAATTTTTTGGAGACAACAGACTTGCCCAGCTTTTTTTCAAGCTGCTTTCGCAAGCATCGGGGACATCAATATATATAAAGATGTGCGCCTCATATATCTGTTTCAAAAATTGCCGTCGGTCAGACATTCTTCCCTTGACACTAAAAGGCGCTTTCTCTAAACTCTGACGGCTTTGTAAAAAGTCATTCTATCTGCCGCGGCGGATTGCATAATAAGCTTTTTACTTTGCCGTCTGAATCATGACTTTTTACGAAAGCCGAAATTATGCCTGATTTGCTTGAAACAAAAAACCTTGTTAAAAAATATAAGGAAGTGGTTGCGGTTGATGACATCAGTTTTTCAATCCGGCAGGGAACCTGTTTCGGCCTGCTTGGCCCGAACGGAGCCGGAAAAACCACAACAATTGAAATGATTGAAGATATTATTCCCCCGACTTCCGGAGAAATTCTTTACAAGGGCAAACAGCGATTATCCTCTTTTAAACAGGAGGTTGGAATCCAGTTTCAGCAGACGGCCCTTCTTTCATCCCTGACCTTGCGCGAAACATTGAAAACATTCCAGAGCTTATACAATGACCCCGCAGATATTGAAGAGATAATTGATATCTGCAATTTAAGAGATATCGAGAAAAGGATGAACGACAAGATATCAGGGGGACAGAAACAGCGCCTCATGCTTGCCCTTGCAATGATCAATAAGCCTGAATTCATGTTTTTGGACGAGCCTTCAACAGGCCTTGATCCCCAGGCAAGACGCAACCTGTGGAATATAGTCCAGAAAATCAAAGAAAAAGGCAATACAATCATTTTGACAACGCATTACATGGAAGAGGCACAGCGCCTGTGCGATGAAATTGCAATAATGGACAACGGAAAGATAATCGCACGGGGAACTCCCCATCAGCTCATCAAAGAGCATTGCGAAGGAGTTACCATAATTCTTCCAAAAAACAGCATAAAGATTCCGCTGTCACAGCTTCCTTTCCGCTTCCGGGAGATAAACGGCAGGATTGAAATAAGGACAAACGACATCAATTCCTGCCTCAACAGGTTATTGTCGGAACATATTGATTTAACGGAAATGACAGTCCGTTCCCCGAACCTTGAAAACGTATTTTTAAACCTGACGGGAAAGCAGTTGAGAGATTAGATATGAGCTTTAAAAGACTTTGGGCGATGTTTTGCGCC
>CAYVMK010000113.1:0-6762 GCA_964452445.1 uncultured Desulfonema sp.
CCTATAAGATCGTAGTTTATTCTGAAGACGGGAGTTGAGCATGAAAGAGCGCTGCCGGCATCCATATTCATCTTCTGAAGCGTTCGCCCCATGCAAATTGTCAGAAAATGAGTAAGTCCCTGAACAACAGCCATATGCCTGTCATGAACGGAAGGATCCATGACGGTTACAAAAGCCCCCTTTGAAATATATTCATTTTCAAGCCATTTCAGCCGTCGCTCCCCCCTGCCAGGACATAATATGACATTCTGACCTTTTATGGAATCCGTAAAGGGTCCGAATAACGGATGTGTGCCTATTACATCGGCGGACGTACTGCCGAGCATGCTTTTCAATATTTTTTCTTTAAGGGAGCATAAATCCATAAGGAGCTGTGTATCGCTCAACAAAGGGCCGATCTCTCCTGATACGGCAATCGCGACATCCAGCGGGAGACTCAGAATAACGACTTCACATTTCTTCGTTATATCCGCCGGAGTGAGCTCCGTTTTTCTTCCTGAAATGAGAATTGTGTGCCCGGCATCGGAAAAAAATTTTCTGAACCACTGCCCCATGCTTCCCGTTCCGCCGATTATACCTATTGATATCCCTTTGCTCATCTGCCGATGGCCCTCTGTCTCAACAGATGATCGGCCAGAACAAGGCTTACCATCGATTCACAGACCACATTAATCCTCGGTATTGCTGAAACATCATGCCGTCCTTTTATGGATATTGATCTTTCCCGCCCTGACAGATCAACAGTCTTCTGCTCTATTGCAATTGAAGGAATCGGCTTGACTGCAACCCGGATTACAATATCATCCCCGTTGGATATTCCGGCAAGAATCCCACCGGAATTATTGGTCAAAAAACCTTCCGGAGTTATAGGGTCATTATTTTCGGAACCCGGCATTGATGCGGCTTTAAAACCGGCGCCGATCTCAACACCCTTTACGGCGCCGATGCTCATCAGTCCTTTTGCAAGATCGGCGTCCAGCTTGTCAAAAACAGGCTCACCAAGGCCGGCCGGAACTCCCTTTGCCGTGATTTCCACAATGCCCCCGATGGAGTCGCCTTTTTTTTTAACGTCATTTACCCGTTTTTCCATTTTCAGAGCAGCCTTCATATCAGGGCAGAAGAACATGTTTCCGGATACGGCGTCATGGTCACGCACTCCGGCTTTGATTCCGCCAAGCTCAATTGTATATGCATATACGGTTATCTTCTCACGCCCCAGCAGCGCTTTCGCAACCGCGCCGGCAGCCACCCTTGCAACCGTCTCCCTTGCCGAGGCCCTTCCGCCTCCCCTCCAGTCTCTTATACCGTATTTAGCCTGGTACGTTATATCACCGTGCCCCGGCCTGAAAATATCCGCATATTTTTTGTACGATTCCGGATGAGCATCGCTGTTCCTTACCATTATCATGACGGAAGTCCCGGTTGTCATCCCGTTAAAAACGCCCGCCATGATGATTGCCTTGTCCGGTTCCTTTCTTGAAGTGCTCGCCGCCGAACCCCCCGGTTTTCGATTGTCCAGCACATCCTGAATAATCTTTTCATCAAGCGGTATTCCAGGAGGACAACCGTCTATAACAACACCAACCCCTTCTCCGTGCGATTCCCCCCAGGTTGTTATTCTGAACAATGTTCCGAATGAATTTCCGGGCATTATCGTTTTTCCTTTACAGCTTCCATCAGTTTTACTATATCACGGCATACACCGCTTATATCAAGATAATCCGTATCAATATAATAATCCATCGCCTCTTCATAAAAGCGATTACGGGTCAATAATATCTCGTCAATCTCTTCAAATGTTCCTTTTACGGTAAGGGCCGGCCTGAAATTTTTTGTTCCGTGATCCTTTTTTATTCTTTCTCTTATTGTCAAAGGTGTTGCCCTGAGCCATACAACAATTCCTGTTTTCTTCATATATCCGGCATTGTCGCCGTCAAGAGCGGCGCCTCCGCCTGTTGCAACAACATGTCCGTCAAGAAGGGATAGCTCTTTTATGATGTTTTTTTCCAATCTCCTGAATTCGTCCCATCCTGATATTTCAACAATCTCAGAAATCGTCTTTCCGCTGCGATCAACCAATTCGGCATCTGAGTCAGCATATTTCATGCCGAGATTTGCGGCAAGAAGCTTTCCAACCGAACTCTTCCCGGTGCACCGGTATCCAATAAGATATATGTTCATACCCGCTTCAACCTATCTCCCGGCCAAGAGTCTCGAGAACATTCCAGAAATCAGGGAAAGACTTTTCGACACATTTTTCATCTTTTATGAATATGCCGGGAACCTTAAGCCCTGCAATCGCAAAACTCATGGCGATCCTGTGGTCGCTATATGTATCGATTTCAGCGCTCCGGTGCGCTCCTCCTTTAATTACAAGATCCGTCCCGGTACACTTCGCCTCTATGCCTGTTTTTGAAAGTTCATTCACAACAGCGGATAAACGATCGCTCTCCTTTGCTTTCAGATGGCCGACATTCTTTATAACAGTGGTTCCTTTCGCAAAAGATGCGACAACAGCAAGAGTTGGAACCATGTCGGGCATATCCGACATATCCGCCTCAATTCCCGAAAGAGACCCTCCCTTTACTGAAATGCCGTCTTTTTCAAATACTATTTCACAACCCATCCTTTCAAGCAACCCTGTAAGCTTAAGATCCCCCTGGCGCGATTCTTTTGTAATCCCTTTTACCTTGATTTCAGCTCCTGTAACGGCGGCGGCAGCCCAGAAATATCCTGCCTGTGAACAATCCGGCTCAACGTAATAATTTCCGGCTCTGTAGCACCTGCGCCCTTCAATGCCGAATTTCAAATATCCGTCGCGTTTTACATCTACACCAAACTTTGCCATTATATCAATTGTCATGTCTATATACGGTTTTGATACAGGGCCTTCAATAACTTCTATTTCTACGCCTCTCTGTGTGTACGGAGCAATTAAAAGAATGGAGGAAAGAAACTGGCTGCTTAAATTGCATTTCAGATCGATCCGGCCTCCCTTTATTTTTCCGCCTTTTATCACAACCGGCGGACATCCGTTATTATTAACCGATCCGGCAGCAACTCCAAGACTGCTTAACCCATCCAAAAGATCCTCAATCGGACGTTCGGACATGCGGCTGGCGCCGGTCAGCGTATACTCGCCTTCACCAATAGAGGCAACTCCGGTCAGCAGGCGCATGGATGTTCCCGAATTGCCGAGAAATATCGGTTCACGGCAGGCTTTAAGAACCCCCTTTGTCCCGTGAACTGTAATTTCCGTTATAATATCATCAATCCTTACACCCATTTTCCGCAAAGCTTCAAGAGTGAGGAGAGTATCTTCGCTTCTGAGACAGTTCTTTAACACGCAGATTCCGTCCGATAATGCCGAGGCAATCAGAAGTCTGTGTGTATAGCTCTTTGACCCCGGAACATTTACTTCGCACCGATTAATGATTCCTGGAAATATTTCTATCATATCTATATATACTGTTTTTTCTCATTAAATTAGGGCGTCGATTTTTGCCGATATCCGCAGATAGACAGGCCGTTAGGAGTCAGACTGTAGGCTGTTAGCTAAAAACCTAAAGCCTAAACGCCTACAGCCTATAGCCTATAGCCTACAGCCTACAGAGCATCAAGAACGGCCCTTTTCATAACATCAACAGGAGCTTTTATTCCGGTCCATAATTCAAACTGGAAGGCCCCCTGGTGAACGAACATTGAAACGCCATCAATCGTAATGCAGCCTGCCTTTACAGCTTCTGTCAACAAACGGGTTTTCAACGGATTATAGACGATATCCATCACGACCATACCCTTTTCAAGATACCTTCTTTCTATCGGCATTGCATCGGTATGAGGCGTCATTCCGACAGGAGTCGTATTGATCAAAATATCACAATTCATTTTACCGATATCGTTTAACGGGCGATAATCCGCAGAAAGATCTCCAGCAAGCCGTTCCCCTTTATCCGTGCTCCGGTTTATGACGGTTATTCTTCCGCCTTCTTTCTTTATGCAGAATCCGACAGCGCGGGCGGCGCCGCCGGCCCCGATAATTGCAACATTCTTCCCTCTGATGCCCGTTGTCTCAGATAAGGCATTCACAGCGCCGTATCCGTCGGAATTATATCCTCTGATAACTCCGTCGTTATTCGTCAGCGTGTTAACTGCGCCTATTTTAAACGCGGCGTCATCGGTCGCATCAAGAAATTTTATCGCTTCCACCTTATGCGGAATCGTAATGCTCGCCCCTTTAATGCAAAGAGTCTTCATCGAATCGATGGCCTTCCGGATATCCTTAACCTGAAAAGCCAAATATACGCCGTTATATCCCGTAAATGAAAAAGCGCTGTTATGCATCACGGGACCCAGGCTGTGGGATATGGGATCGCCGAAAACCGCATAAAGAGATGTGTTTGCGCCAAACATCATCTTATCCTTTCCGGGAAGTCCCGCCGTTAAGCGCGGTAAGCTTCACTTCCCTATATATGCCTTCATTCGCCGTCGGGTATGATCCAAGGCATTTCAGGAAAAGACAAAGTTTCTTCATTTTTTTTATTGTCCCTGCCACAGAATGATCATCAATATGTCCTTCAAGATCGACAAAGAAAAAATAGCTCCAGTTTTCATGCTTTGTCGGTCGTGATTCAAGCTTTACCATGTTTATTCCGGCATCGGCAATCGGTTTTAACACCTTATGCAAGGCGCCGGGAATATGAGGGGTTGCAAACATCAAAGACGTCTTGTCGGATCCGGTCCGTTTAATTTCATCTTTTCCTATGACAATAAACCTTGTCGTATTTCTCGATACATCCTCTATCTTGGATGCGATAACCTGAAGGCCGTACATGTGCGCCGCCTTGCTGCTTGCAATAGCGGCCGTCTTCGGATCATCCGAAGCCTTGCGCGCGGCGTCAGTCGTGCTGTCGCATTCGGACAGAACGGCTTCGGGAAGTTTATTCCGAATCCATTTGCGGCACTGGGCAAATGCCTGGGGATGCGAATAGATCACCTCTATCTCTTTCAACGAATCGTTTAGCGATAAAAGATCGTGGGATATCGGGTGGTAAAGTTCCGCGCATATTTTCAGATCCGATTCGAAAAAAAGATCGAGAGTGTAGTTGACCGAACCCTCAATGGAGTTCTCCACCGGAACCACGCCGTAATGGCATGCCCCTTTTTCAACCTCGCAGAAAATATCCCATATTGTCGGCTGCGGAACAAAGTTAACGGACTGGCCGAAGTAATTGATGGAGGCTATATGAGTAAAAGTCGCCTCAGGGCCGAGATAAGCGACCGAATGGGGCTTCTGGATTTCCCGCGCCGCCGCAATTATCTCCGCAAATACATGATGAAGGGCGCTTCTGCTCAGCGGCCCCTCATTGAGGCTGTTCAGCCTTTGAATCAGAGTGCTTTCACGCGCAATATCGAGCACCTTGCTTCCTTTTTCCGCTTTCATCCCGCCTATCTCTCTGGCAAGAAGAAGCCGTCTGTTTATCAATGCCAGGATTTTTTCATCAATTTCATCAATGGAATGCCGCAGGCCGGTAATTCCTGCTTCAGCAGTATTTGATTTTATTTTTTTATTTTTATTCATAATTATTATACCTGTTTCTTCACCCGATTAGTTGCCGGAAAATGTTACCCTGACCACTGATCTCCGATCCCTGACTCTCGATCCCTGGCCCATGATTTTTATTTTTCCAGTATCGACTCGTCTATCTTATGGCCGAAATGCCTTCCGCTCTCCTCTGCCGCAACGAGAACCTTATCCCCTTTTTTCAGACTGACAACGGATACAGGTTTTCCGTCAGGGCTTGTCAGCCTTATTGTTTCGGCATTTTGCAGAATTGTTGTAATCTGCCCGCCCCCTGCCAGAGCTTTCACAAGCATAAGAGGACGCTTTTCTATTTTCAGCCTGCCTATGATACCGTTAGTCATATTTCCTTTATAATCCGTAATAAGAACCTGGTCACCGGCTGAAAGTTCGGACAGATATCTCGTTTTCCCTCCCGGAATCCTCGTATAGGCATGGACAGCTCCGGCGTTAACCCTGAAAGGCCTCGGTGACACATACGGATTTTCAACCGTTTCCGCATGAACAAGAAACAGCGCGCTGCTGCTGTTGCCGACCAGCAACCCCTGCCCCTGCACCATCGATGTGCAAGTATCGACACATACCCTGTCCCCCATCCCTGAAGGAACAATTTCCAAAATCTCGGCCTCCTGAAGAGATACCTTGTCCGTCTCTGAATTGACTATGGACAATGTTTTTTTCAATTCTGCAATATTGCCGGAATTAAAAAGTATATGGCTTACACCCTTTTCAAGTATTCCGAATACTGTGCAGGCCTCCTGATAACTGTGAACCTGGGCAATTACATCAGCGCCTTTTGCTATAAGATTTTCAAGGGGAATCACCGTCCAGTCGCTGCATTGAAGAATTACTTTCCTGCTCCTGCAAAGTTTTAATATTTCATCTTCGTCTTTACCGCTTTTTATCGTATAAAAGACGACATCTTTTCCGGTTTTCAAATCCCCGTCTTCCGAAATCGTCTGAATTTTGCCGAGTTCTTTTACTTTTTCCGAATATCCTTCAGGAACAACAATTCCGTCAGCGCCGCCCTCAAGAGCGGTAGTGACAATATCCTTATTCCACGGATCAGCTTTCACCCATATTTTTCGCATTCTCGTATCCTTTATATAAACCGGAACAGTAAATCATGACGGCTTCGTAAAAAGTCATTCTGCTGTGTTGCACTTCATCTTTCGTCATTG
>CAYVMK010000114.1:0-6756 GCA_964452445.1 uncultured Desulfonema sp.
GTGTGTTTGGGTGTTTTTGTCTATCATGAAGGTGCTTTTCAACTGCTTCCACGTCGAACTCATCAGCTTCGCGCTCGATTATTTGCAGCGCTCCGGTTGGGCATTCCCCAATACAGGCTCCAAGTCCGTCGCAGAAGTTATCGGAAACAACTTTTGCTTTTCCGTCAATAATCTGAAGCGCGCCTTCAGCGCATGACGTAACACACTGCCCGCAGCCGTCACAAAGCTCTTCGTCGATCTTTATAATTTTTCTTTTTACTTTCATGTCGAATTCTCCTTCAAAAAGGCAAGGTTTTTAGGCTGAAGGCTGAAGGTGTTTAGGCTATAGTGTCTTAGGAATAAATCCTTCAGTCTAACAGCCTTTAGACTATCCACCTACAACAGAACTTCTCTGGCAACTATCCTGCCGGTTCCGGTTAAAAATGATTTATCGATTATTCCAGCTATTTTATCTTTATCAATGGGATTATCTTTCATGTTTTCTTCAATATTGACGATCATGTCGGAATCATAAACAACTTTGAAATTTATATTGTCATCATGCCTCGGATGATGATGATGACTTACGATGTCGCATACCTCGTCTATTAGTTTCTCCTTTGCGCCGAGCTTTATAAGAATTGTCCTTGCAATCGGAGGCCCTTCTTCTTCCTGGTATTTCGGAGCCGTGCTGTTGTATTTCCTTTCAGCCTCAACAATTCCTATGTCATGAAGATAGGCTGCCGCCAGAATCACCGCAAGGTTGCCGCCTTCCGCTTTCCCTATCCGTTCGGCGTATCGGGCAACCTTTGAAGCATGCCCGATACGCTTGAAATCGGACTTGAAATACCTTTTCATTTCGACAGCGACCCTGTCCTTCAATAAGTCTTCTTTTTTAGCGAGAAGCTCTTCGGGAAGGGTTCCGAGGCATTGTTCGGCATATTCGCAGTAAGATGCGCACCCGAAATCCATATTCGGATTTATGAATCTATATCCGCAATTGTTGCATTTGCGCGCCGTATCATCTTTGAAAAACTCAACTCTGCCGCCGCATTTCGGGCAATTTACATCAAAGATGGCGCCCTGCTTCCAATACCGGCTGTCCTGTCCGGGGCATTTCATAGCATTCTCCTTACTCCAGGTTGTTTAGGCTGAAGACTGAAGGTATTTAGGAATAAAAAGCTAACAGTCTTCAGCCTTCAGTCTATCCACCTAACCAACTGATTATCCCAAAATAGCCTTCAAGTCTTCATCAGGTGTTTTTATCGGCATGATGTTGAATTTATCAACCAGGACATTTAATATATTCGGCGTGATAAATGCCGGAAGACTTGGCCCAAGCCTGATGTTTCGTATTCCGAGGTAAAGAAGAGTCAGTAAAATTGCAACTGCCTTCTGTTCATACCATGACAGTATCATGGAAAGAGGAAGATCATTTACCCCGCAGTTGAAAGCCTTTGAGAGGGCAACAGCAATCTGTATGGCCGAATAAGCGTCGTTGCACTGCCCTATATCGAGAAGCCTCGGTATTCCGCCGATATCACCGAGATCCTTGTCAAAGAAGCGGAACTTGCCGCAGGCAAGAGTTAAAACAACGCAATCTTTCGGAACCTTTTCGACAAACTCGGTATAATAATTCCGTCCCGGCTTTGCGCCGTCGCATCCTGCAACAAGGAAGAAGTGTCTTATAGCCTTGCCCTTAACAGCTTCGATAACCTGCCCTGCCACTCCCATAACGGCATTGCGGGCAAAACCGACCATAACGGTTTTGCCGTCGGTATCTTTGTCAAAACCCGGCAGGGAAAGCGCTTTATTGATTACAGGCGCAAAGTTTTTGTCCTGTATATGAGCTACATCCGGCCAGCCGACAAGGCCTGTTGTAAAGATGTTGCCTTTGTAAGAATCTTTCGGCTTCTGAATGCAGTTTGTCGTCATGAGTACTGCGCCCGGAAATTCGGCAAATTCTTTTGCCTGGTTCTGCCATGCAGTTCCATAATGGCCGTAAAAGTGGGAATACTTTTTAAGGCCCGGATAACCGTGAGCAGGAAGCATCTCCCCGTGGGTATATACGTTCACACCTTTGCCTTCGGTCTGTTTTAATATCTCTTCCAGGTCTTTCAGATCATGCCCTGAAACAAGAATGGCCTTTCCTTTTTTCGCATAAAGAGGAACTTTTGTCGGAACAGGGTGTCCGTATGCGCCTGTGTTGGCGGCATCAAGAATCTCCATTGCCCACAGGTTTGCTTCTCCGCATTTTAAAACAAGACCGACAAGATCATCTGCTCCAAGATTTTTATTCAACCCGGCGGCCATTGCCTCGTAAATAAACCTGTAAATTCTATCATCCGTTTTACCTAAAATCATCGCGTGATCCGCATAGGCTGCAACCCCCTTAACTCCGTAAGTCAATATATGCTGAAGTGACAAGATATCAGGATTGATATCAGGGTCGCTCTTCACCCCGGCTTTTTCTCCCTGGGCAACAATGCCTTCGATTGTCTTTTCGGGCACAAAGAGAGCGGGGCCTTCGGTAAAGCCTGTTTTGATTCCGGCTTTTGAAAGCTTTTCTTTCAGCGAATCCCGCAAACCGACGCACTTGTTAATAAGCTTCTGAAACCTTGCCGGATCAAAATCCACATTTGTCAATGTTGAAAAAATTGCCTCACAGGTAAACTTGTCAATCTCTTTGTCGGTTATTCCTGCCTTGTATCCTTCAAGAGCATACAGGGACAAGCCTCTAACCGCATAAATAAGAATATCCTGCAGGGCGGCAACTTCCGGACTTTTTCCGCATACGCCTATCTTGGAACATCCTTCGCCTTTTGACGTCTGTTCGCACTGGTAACAAAACATGATTTGCTCTCCTTTTTTTTATGGTTGTTTGTCGTTCTTCTTCCATCACTTGAACCCTTGACTCCTTGAATCCTGAATCATCAACCGATTCGGGGATGATCCTTGTTTGTATGGTTGTTCCGATGTTTGAGATGAAAATATACTATTTGAAATCTCTTTGCCTTGACTTATGTCAAGAAAAGAGCAATATTTTTGACGGCTTCGTAAATGGTCGTAAAAGTGCAATAGTTTTATAAAACCACGAAGAACACGAATCTTAAAAAAAGATTATATTTTTTCTTTCTTCGTGATCTTCGTGGCCTTCGTGGTAAAATTTATTTTTTCCCGAAGCCGTCATTATTGATAAAAGAGGGAGATATGAAAAATATTTCTGACATAATTTCTACTGTTCCAATCTTTGCCGGCCTTCCGGAAGAGCAGCTTCATGAAATAAAAAAGATTGCTGTAAGCAGGCAGTTCAGCAAGGGAGAAACCATCTTTTCCGAAGGTGATCCGGGCGACGGATTTTATGTAATTGCCGAAGGGCTTGTCAAAATCTACAAGGTCTCTTCAGAAGGAAAAGAACATATCCTTCATATATTCGGCATCGGTGAACCTTTCGGAGAAGTCCCGGTCTTTACAGGTCAGCCTTTTCCGGCCAATGCGGAAGCCATTGCAAAAAGCCGGCTTCTGTTTTTCCCAAGGGCTGATTTTGTTGAGCTTATCACGAAAAATCCTTCCCTCGCCCTGAATATGCTTGCCGTGCTTTCAATGAGGTTAAGGCAATTTACAGTTCAGATAGAAAATCTCTCCTTAAAAGAGGTTCCGGGCAGGCTTGCGTCATATCTGATATTTCTTGCCGAAGAACAGGGTAAAGAGGATTCCGTCAGGTTAAGCATTTCAAAAAACCAGCTTGCAAGCCTTCTCGGAACAATTCCTGAGACCCTGTCCCGGATGTTTTCAAAGATGACGGACATGAAACTTATTGAGGTGGCCGGCCGGGATATAAAGCTGCTTGACCGCTCAGGGCTTATACATCTGGCAGAACACGGCGCTATTTTTTCAGGCCGGCAAGCTCCGAGCTTAAAAGCCTGATGTGCCCCATCTCTTCTTTTATGATCGCTTCGATCTTGTTCCTGCCGTATTTTTCAGGAACCGCGTCCTTCATGCCGAGGTAAAAAATAATCGAATCTTTTTCAGCCTCAATTGCCGATTTCAGAATCTCTCTCATGGATGCGCCGGGTTCTTTTTTTTCAAAAAAGACGCGGGTGTCGGCAAGGGCGCGAAGATAAAGAGCAGCCTCATTCTGAGGATCGAAGACTGTGGATGTTTTCTCTTTCTCCGTAAGAGTTGCTCTTAATGAACGAAAGCTCTTTTCGTGCTCGTCTTCCATCCCGGCAAGCTCGATCAGTAAAGCCTTGCCGGCAGGATCTGAAATTCCATTCGCCGCATTCCTGTAAAATTTTGCTCCATTTCTTTCAAGCTGTTCTGCTATCTCAAACATCTCATCTGCATTGAAATCGTAACTCATTGTCTGATTTGCCCTTTCTTTATATATATTTTTATCGCCTTACAATTATAACGCCTTCGTAAAAAACTATTTTTACCACGAAGGCCACAAAGAGCACGAAGGGGAAAAACAATATATAATGTTTTCAACTTCGAGTTCTTCGTGATCTTCGTGGTTTTAAAAAAATTTGATACTGTGACTTTTTATGAAACCATCAGATTTGCAAGGAATTCTGGATTATTATGCCTGTATTGTCAATACTAAAATAGTTTGATTTGTATAACCTTCTTTTTACTTTCTTTTTTAATACCGGAAGCATCGTCCAGTCCGCCTGAAGCGGATTCATATGATACCCGAATCAACGGTTCATCCGTACTGACGACATCCCTGACCCTGTACAGTTGAATCCCGGTTTCCTGCCTGGTTACTACAGGGAAACCATGCGGGCCGTTGATATATTTCATCGGGCCTTTTGATTCCGTATAAGAAGACACGAACTCATTGTGGCCGGAAATTCGCGCAGACAATAATTCATCGGCAAGCGCTGAAAATGAAGTTGCCTGTTCAGGAACTAAAGATGAAAACGCTTTGTCGATCTCAAATCCGATGCTGTTGCGGGCGCATGCAATACTTGCAAGCATTGTAGTGCCTGTGCCCAAAAAAGGGTCGAGCACTGTCTCTTCATAAAGCGAATACATATTGATCAGGCGGAAGGGCAGTTCGAGAGGATAGGCGGCGCTTCTTTTGCGCAAATCCGGATTATTGAGTCTCTGTGACGTTCCTTTGAAATCCCATATATCGGAAAACCATTTGTTTCTTTCCTCCCAGAAAAAAGAACTCCTCATTCTTGAAGATTTCTCAAAATCAGTCCTGAATTCTCTCTTTGCCCCTTTCCGGAAGATAAGTATGTATTCATGTTCCAGTGTTACATAAGCGCCGGCAGGCAGCATGCCGGAACCCATGAACTTATTTGGGGCATTTGTCTGCTTTCTCCAGAGAATAACCGGCAGGCAGTCAAATCCGATTGCCCGGAAGGAGCTGATGATGCGGGAATGATTCGGATAGAGTTGAAATCTGTCGCCGATGGGTCTAACAGCATCCCCGATATTTATGCAGGCAAAAGAGCCTTCCTTAAGAACCCTGTGCAGTTCATGCCAGACCTTATCAAGCTCGATATGCATGGCCTCAAAAGCGCCGTTTCCGTCATTATTCTCAAGGGCATTCTTTGCGTCCGGAGATATGGATGAAAAAAGCCCGTCCCACATCCGGATCATGGGATACGGGGGTGATGTCACGACCAGATCGATCGATTCATCCTTTATCCGATTCATCCGGCGGGAATCCGACAAGACTATCCTGTGTTTCGTTTCTATGTTTGCTCTTGATGACAAATCTGTTTCTTTATGATTGACGGACTCGTAAAAAATACTATTTTTACCACGAAGGCCACGAAGAGCACGAAGCAGGAAAAAGCATATAATCTCTTCATCTTCGTGTCCTTCGTGTTCTTCGTGGTTTTATAAAATTATTATACTGAGCCAATTTCAAAACGATCAAAGGCAGCTTGTTAGAAAAGGGCAGCAGCTGAAATTCCGGCAATAAAGCGGCTGTGAGGGATCCAAATTTCATTGGAAAACCACCAAAGGCAAAAAAAGCCGGTTTTTGGGCAATGCTTGACCGATCGTTTTGCAAAACGTTATTATAAACGAAAGTTTATTCGTTCTTTGTCATAGAAGCAATCGAAATCTGCATGGCTGTAATCGATATTATCCCGAACATCAGATGAGCCATGACTTTTGAAGCTCCCTTTACTCTTATGGTGCGGCCACCATAATTATCCTTGAGATTGGAATTGACTCGTTCTGCGCTGGTTCTTTGCGCAAAACGAGACTTCATTGCAGGATCCATCAGAACCTTTTCTCCACGTCTCGGATTATTATCAATGATCGGCTTATGTCCCAATGATTTGCTGAATGCATGAATTTGGGGTGAATCATAAGCTGCATCCATTAAATCATAAATGCTTTATAACCATTGCCTCATGAATTTTATCCATCAGACTGCTATCTGCAAACTCTGTGAAAGCCCTGGAGAATGTCGACTTAGATGGTATTTGGCATGCGCTTTCCCATCCACATAGCCGACGGATATTTCTGCATTTGTTCAGATATTCAATAAGAATATCGGTGGTTTCAAACTTATAGACTGTTTTTGCGACAAAAGCCTTTGATATGCTGGCGCGATCTTTTCTTTTACGCCCGAACCAGCGCCAACGGAATTCTTTCATGTGGCTCTGCAAATCTAGCAGGGAGACAATCTGTATGAATTCCTGTTCTTTTTCTGAAATTGGACCAAGTTCTTTTTCTAATACTGGAAAAAGTTTTCTTTGTATGGTATTCCAAATGCTAAAGAAAGCGCTCATATTATCGTCCTTT
>CAYVMK010000115.1:0-6708 GCA_964452445.1 uncultured Desulfonema sp.
TACTTACAAGCCTATCCCACATGAATTTTAGTGCGTAATATGGGGCGTACACCCCATCAACGCAATTAAAAAATGCCGAACAAAAAGGTCCATCTAACAGGGATTCCGCCGTCGCTCCGCCCCGATAGCTGACTACAAGCGATTAGACCACAATGCTGTAAATATTTTATTGACCGAATGAAACGATAATTTTAATACTCAAGGGAGAATTGTTAATGGCGAAAAAACAGATTAATGAATGAAGATGCCCAGATCAGATTCTTTACCGAATGTAGCCGACCACACCACTTGAATCCTTGACTCCTTGAACCCTATTCACTTTGTGCCTTTGCCCCTTTCTTTTCACTTTTCACTTCTCACTCTTCACTATTTACTATTCACAAGATGGCATGCCGCCAGATGATCTTCCCCTTCAGTTCCCGGGGCAGGCAAAAGCTCCGGTTCATCCGTCCTGCACCTGTCAAAAGCAACAGGGCACCGGGTATGAAAACGGCATCCGGAAGGCGGGCTTAAAGGTGACGGCACATCTCCGGACAAGACGGTTTTCTTATTCCGCACCGAAGGATCAGGAACCGGAATCGCCGATATAAGAGCTTTGGTGTACGGATGAAGCGGTTTTTGATATATGGTGTCCGCATCGGTATATTCGACGATTTTTCCAAGATACATGACGGCAATATGATCTGAAATGTGTTTCACTACGGCAAGGTCATGGGCGATGAAAAGATATGTAAGGTTCATCTCAGACTGAAGATCAAGGAGAAGATTAAGTATCTGGGACTGGATTGATACATCGAGCGCCGATACGGGCTCATCACAGACGATCAGTCTGGGCTTCAAGGCTATAGCCCTTGCGATTCCTATTCTCTGGCGCTGTCCGCCGGAAAATTCGTGCGGAAACCGGGTGATCGCGCTTTCCGGCATTCCCACGCGCAACAGAAGATTTTCAACCTCCTTCCGCCTTGTTGACGGGGAACCGATTCCATGAATTACCAACGGCTCTTCCAGAATATCTCCTACAGTCTGCCTTGCATCGAGGGACTCGAAAGGATCCTGAAAAACCATCTGCATATTTCTTCTAAGTGGCCTTATTTCACTCTCCGGCATACCGGAAATATTTTTCCCTTCAAATATCACGTCGCCGCCGGATAACTCATAAAGCCTTAAAACAGCTCTGCCGACGGTTGTCTTGCCGCATCCCGACTCACCGACAAGGCCGACCGTTTCTCCCGCCTTTACTTTCAGTGAAACCCCGTCAACGGCATATACTTTTCCGGTTTTCCTGCGGAATATTCCGCCGTAAACAGGAAAATGCACTTTAAGATCTCTTGTTTCAAGCAGGTAATGCTCCTGCTGTTTCGGTTCAGGCATAGAGATAGCAGCTCACATCATGTTCATTTTCAATGCGGAAAGCGGGAGGAGAAACAGTCCCGCACACGGCCATTGCCTCAGAGCACCGGTTTCTGAATCTGCAACCTCCGGGAAGTTCATGAAGGGCTGGAACCATGCCCTGGATAACATGCAGCTTCGTTTTTCTCTTTCCTTCAAGACGCGGAATAGATAAAAGAAGTCCTTTTGTGTAAGGATGCTTCGGCTCTTTGAAAAGTTTTCCGACAGGCGCCTTCTCGGCCACTTTTCCGGCGTACATAACAAGTGCTCTGTCGCTTGTTTCAGCTATAACGCCAAGCGCATGGGTGATAAAAATTATCGCCATGCCGGTTTCATTCTGAAGCTTCTTCATAAGATCGAGTATCTGCGCCTGTATCGTTACATCAAGGGCAGTGGTGGGTTCATCGGCTATCAGGATGCCGGGTTTGCACGCAAGCGCCATTGCAATCATCACCCTCTGGCGCATGCCTCCCGATATATGGTGAGGATATTCCTCCATGCGTTTTCCGGGATCTGAAATTCCGACTTTATGCAGCATCCCGATAGATTCTTCCCGGATCTCTTTTTCACTCATGCCGGGATAACGAAGCCTGAAAACTTCTCCGATCTGGTCGCCAATCCTGTGAACCGGATTTAAGGCCGTCATCGGCTCCTGGAATATCATGGAAATCCTGTTTCCACGTATCGCATGCATTCTTTCGGCAGGCAAAGCCGTTATGTCGGTTCCGGAAAAAAGGATACGCCCTCCATCGATCCGGCCGGATGGCTTTGGGAGAAGCCTCATGATTGAGAGAGCCGTAACACTTTTTCCGCACCCGGATTCCCCGACAATGCCAAGAACCTCGCCTTTGTTTACCTCAAAGCTCACATCATCAACGGCCCTTATCCTGCCTGCCTCCGTCTCAAATGACGTCACAAGATTTTCAACCCTCAATACGGCATCCTTATTCAATTCCAATTCCTCGCTCTTTGTTCGCCGGTTTCCGGTTCCTGATCAGGACGTCGCACATCGTACTTCGAATATCGGACATCGAATTCTGTGCCTTTGCCCCTTGCTTCTCCGCGCCTCTGCGCCTTTGCCCCTTGCTTTCACTATTCAATTTTCATAGTTATAGACTTCATCTTGTATGTCTCGTCAATGATCGTCACGGGTTTGAACTTTATTCCTTTTTTCATCGCTTCTTTAGTCTCGTTATAAGCTTTTTCATCAAACCAGAAAAGCCCTCCCGCCATACTTCCGAAAGGATCAAAAAGGCTCGTTGAATGTTTCGTCCCGGGAATCTCCGGAAATTTCCACCATCTCCAGTAGGCATGGCGCACATAAGGAACCATGAAAGTCGGAACAAAAATCCCCGCATCATCTATCTTTTGCTGGATGTTAATTGAAAGCTTAATTCGCTCTTTTTCTTCAAGGGAATTCCTGTACGCGTCTATGAGCCTGTCCATTTCAGGATCATCGGTGTTTGTTATGTTGTTCGTCTGAGGCTTGTGGGCGTTTGCCGAATGGAAATGTTCCCAGTACTGCGGCCTGAAAGAGGTGCTCCAGCCCATCCATGCCACGTCATGCTTTTTTTCGAGGAATTTTTTGAAAGCGGCCGTCTGGTCAAGGTTCTGAAGCCTCAGTTCAATTCCGGCTTTCTTGGCCTCTTCCTTCAGAACAACGAGCCTGGGCGTGTGGGTTTCGGAGCCGTAAGTAACCTCGACTGAAAAGCGGTTTCCGCTCTTTTCCCATATGCCGTCTTCACCGCGTTTCCAGCCGGCTTTTTTCATATAGTAGTCAACTTTTTCAAGATCAAACCTTCTCGCCTTTATCTTTTCGTTTGAATACCGCCCGTACCCCACAAAACCGTGCTCGAGCCTGAAATAATCGTTTCTCAAAACCTTCTCTATCACTCTCTCCACATTCATCGCGTGGGCAAATGCATATCTCACATTTATATCTTTAAATATCTCCCTGTCCTGGTTCAGCCACAATCCCATGGCAGACTGCTGGGTGTCGTTGAAAAACCAGATCTTATGAACATACCCGTTCTCAATTACAGGCGTCTTTGATTTAACATGCCAGTACTCCGGTATAGTCAGGCCGAACTCATCTTCCTTTCCTTTCTTGAAATACTCCCATACCATGTTCATATCACGCACAACCGTGAATATCACCTTGTCGACATTGTAACGGTTTTTGAAATACTTAAGCTCGTCTCCCCACCAGTCGTTTTTGCGCCTGAAAACAATATGCTTTCCTTTGACAAATTCGCTCATCTGGTAAGGCCCGGTGTTTGGCACAATCTCCCAGTTGTATTTTCTCACAAAATTATCATCCAGCTTTCCGTAATAGTGAGCGGGAGTAGGGCTTATTCCAAGCTTGAGATAAAGGTCCGGTTCCGCCTTGGTGGCGACAACCGCAAGCGTATAATCATCATAAACAACAACCTTATCTATTTCCTTCGTGTAATAATCATTGTACCAAGGCGCCACGATATACTTTGAACGCATGAACTCAAGCGAGTACGCAAAATCTTTTGCTGTAACAGGCATTCCGTCCGACCAGCGCGTTTTCCTGTTAAGCCTGAAATACATCGTCTTTTTGTCTTTCCCGAAAGCCCAGTGGGTTGCAAGTTCAGGAATGATATTTAACGTGTTCGGATGAATTCCTATGAGTGACAAGTGGTTGTCCAGAATGGCGCTTCTGAAGCTTCCGTTGGAATCAGGGCCGACAACGCGAAATGTCATCGGAAAACTCGTTATGGAGGCATGTAGAGTCCCGCCTCTTTTTGCTTCAGGCGAAGCAAACACAGGATCGGAGTCATTCGTGAGCCATTTTATATCTTTCGGGAGTTCCGGACCGGCGGCATATGACGGCGCATGCAAAAATAATATTCCGGCAACCAGGGCAAGCTTAACAAACGTTTTTACCATTATTCTCAACATGTTTACTCTAAACTCCTTGTTCCCGGTTTCCGGTCTGATGGTCTGAAGGTTTTTAGGCTGAAGACTATCAGTAACTTCGGCCTTCCGCCTTTTTACTTTGTGCCTTTGCCCCTTTGAACCTTTTACTCATACGTCGTATACATCTTAGGATCAAACGCCTCCCTTACCGCCTCTCCGATGAATGTGACGGCAATGAGCGTTATTGTCATGGCTCCTATAACGGATGCTCCTATCCACCATGAATCCATGTGCGTCCAGGCCTGCTGCAGAAGTTCACCCCAGCTCGGCGTGGGGGGAGCAAGGCCGAATCCCAGGTAATCAAGGGATGTAAGGGCCACGATACCGCCCGAAACGGCAAAAGGCGCATAAGTTACTATCACGGATATCGTATTCGGAATTATGTGCCTGAAAATAATCCGGCTGTCCGAAGCGCCGAGGGCCTTTGCCGCAAGAACATATTCCCTTGCCTTCTCCTTGTACGTCACGGTTCTTATAGTCCAGGTCATTCCGATCCATCCGAAAAAAGCCATGATAATTATCAGGGTTATAAAACCGGGCACAACAATTGAAGATATGATTATGATCACATATAGAAACGGAACATTCGACCAGATTTCAATTATCCGCTGGAAAAAAAGATCGAATTTCCCCCCGAAATAGCCCATTGCGCTTCCGATGCTTATACCTATGCCGAAGTCAAAGAGAAGCAGGAGAAGAGAAAAAACTATGGCAATCCTGAAACCGTAAACAAGGCGGGCAAGAATATCCCTGCCGACATTGTCGGTGCCCATGTAATGTTTTTCGGTAAATGAAGGCGGAAACGGAGGGAACCTGTCTTCCTTGAGGTCATTCTCGTAAGCATTATACGGAACCGGCGGCATGAGAACCCAGCTTCCTTTTCCTTCTTCCTTAAAACGCTTCTGAAGCTGCCGGTAGTTTGCCTCATAATCATAATCAAGACCGAATACTTTACCCGGATTCATGCTTCCATAGATCGGGAAATAGTATCTTCCTTCATTGCAGACAACAAGAGCCCTGCTGTTTACAAGCGCTTCGGCAAAAAGAGAGGCAAGAATCATCAGGGTCAGGATTATAAAGGAGTAGTATCCGCGCCTTATCGATCTGAAGCGCTTGATTTTTTTTATGGTAAGAGGATTCAGACGCATATTTTTCACTCGAACTTAACCCGCGGATCGACAATGGCAACACATATGTCGGAAAGAATATTTCCTATAAGGAGCAGAAGAGACGAAATGACAAGTATTCCGAGAACAACGGGATAGTCCCGCTCGATAATCGCTTCATACCCCAGAAGCCCCATTCCGTTTATATTGAAAACCTTCTCGATCAAAAAAGAGCCCATCAGAATAATCGAAATGTTATTCCCGAAATGGGTCGCAATCGGAATAAGGCTGTTTCTTAAGGCATGCCGGAAAACAGCTTTTTTAAACGGAAGGCCTTTTGCAATTGCGGTGCGGACATAATCCGAAGAGAGATTGTCGAGAAGCGTGTTCTTCATCAACAACGTCATGACTGAAAATGAACCGACCATGTAGGCTGCTAGAGGCAGAACAGTATGCCGGAGGATATCCGCCGTTTTCTGAAAAAGATTGAAATTCTCAAAGTCCTCGCTTACCATTCCGCCCAGCGGGAATATGTCCCATTGTGAGGAAAAAAGGATTAACAGCAGAACTCCTATCACCCAGCCGGGAACGGCATAGCCGGTAAAGACCATGACAGATGTTGTATTGTCGAAATAGCTTTTATGTTTTATGGCTTTTACGATCCCAAGCGGTATGCATATTCCGTAAACGAGTGTCATTGTTATTATGCCGAAATAGAGGGATATGGGGATCCGTTCTTTTATCATGCCCCATACAGGATCATAATAACGGGTCGATACGCCGAGATCGCCTTTAAGCACCTTTCCCATCCACAGGAAATAGCTCGTTAAAACCGGTTTATCGAAACCGTAATATTTTTTCAGCTCTTCGATCTGCTCTTCAGAGAGGGGCTGGTTCTGCTCCCGTGGAGACGGCCTTGCCCCGCTTTTTCCGTCCATGCTCTGCATTTGCTGAGCCTGGGCTATCATGCGCTCAATGGGTCCTCCCGGCACAAACCTTGTAATCACAAAGACCATGACGGTGATTCCCAGAAAGGTGGGCAGGATCAATAAAAGGCGTCTTAAAATATATGTCGTCATTTTATGATGTTATTCTCCGGGGCTAATTATATTATTTCTTTGTTCTCCTATTATCTGAAAAGCCTTTATATCTCAAGCCAAAAAGGGAAGGGTTCAAGGATTCAATGGGTCGAGGGGTCAAGAGGCAGGGAACACCAGGGTGTTTTTGTTCTGTCCTATCTATCAAATAACACCGCGTGCTTAAAGAA
>CAYVMK010000116.1:0-6652 GCA_964452445.1 uncultured Desulfonema sp.
TGATATAAAGAAGGCTTTCAATGTGCCTGCTCTTTTCTATATTGTCGTCGAGATGCTCGATTAATACTACTTTCTCCTTGTTTTTGACAAGTTCCTCCAGTACATGACGGCCTGTTTCGCCGCCGCCGCAGACTATATAATGATTGTGCAGTTTTTTTATCCTGTTTTCCATCTTGTTTTTCCTTAATATGCCTGAAAGTTCACCTTCAATCATTATTGCCGTGAGTGTGCTTATGCCGTAAAGAATAATTCCCATTCCGAAGGTAATAAGAATCATGGTAAATATCTGGGCCGGGATATTCCCTGTTACCGGAATGATTTCACCGTATCCGACACTTGTAAGGGATATGACCGTCATGTACAGGCAATCCATATATCTTGGTTTGCCCTCGAAAAGAATATAGTAGCCGCTGCTGCCCGAAAGCACCACGAGGAAGATTGCAAAAATAATAAAGTATAGTCTTTTTTTGATATCCATTTGTTGGCCGGTCCTGAGTAACTGGCAAAGGAGAGAATCAATTAATTTTTATTGACAATCTAATATAACATTGCAAATTTGTAAAGAATTATAAGTGACGGCTTCGTAAAAAACCAATGACGCCGGAAAAAACTTTACAAAGGGCAAACCATGATTTATATCTACTTTTCCGTTCGGATAATCGCTTCATTTACATATTAATTTAAAGATATTTGCGGCATGAATAATTTAACAACTCTTGTAATAGCCACCCGAAACAGCGGTAAAACTGCAGAAATTGAAGACCTCTTAAAAGACTTCCCCGTTAAAATCAATAATCTTAAGGATTTCGGCCAGATACCCCTGATAGAAGAGGCCGGGGATACCTTTGATGATAATGCATACAAAAAAGCGGGTTTTGCGGCAAGAACTCTCGGCTTTCCTGCTCTTGCCGATGATTCAGGTCTTGTGGTTGAAGCTCTTTCCGGAGCCCCGGGTGTTCTTTCAGCCCGCTATGGCGGCGAAAAGGCGACGGATGAAGAGCGGTGCGAAAAGCTGCTTTATGAAATGAAGGGAAAATCAAACAGAAAAGCGGCATTTGAGTGCGTGATATCAATTGCGGTTCCAACCGGCCAGGCTCTTACTTATGAGGGCCGCTGCGAGGGTCTTATTGCCGAAAAACCTTCCGGAACAAATGGATTCGGCTACGACCCGGTATTTTACTATCCTCCTTTTAATAAAACCTTCGCCGAAATGAGCATGGCAGAAAAGAGCCAGGCAAGCCACAGGGGAAAGGCGCTTCGTGAACTGAAGAGCGAATTTAATAAAGTCCTGATCTGGATAAGCCGGAACGTGCGGGGTCCTGATAAATTCAAGGTGATTCCGGGGTGTGAAAAAACCGATATTGAAATCCTATAAGGGAGAATTCAAATGTTTTTAAAGAAAAAAGGGATTGATATTGTACAGGAGATAGGCGGGATAAAATCTTTTGACGGCGCGCGCAGTCTTTTTGAGAAGATACTCGACCGTGAAAATCTTTCAAGAATTCTTAAAATAAACCGGGAGGGTGTGCTTCTGAAAATCGCCAATTCGATTGCCATGTGCCGCCCCGATTCCGTTTTTATCAATACAGGTTCCGAAGAAGACAGGCAGTATATAAGAGAGCTTGCCCTTAAAAATCGCGAGGAAACAAAACTTGCAATGAAGGGGCACACGATACACTTTGACTTAAAGGAAGAACAGGGGCGCATAACGGACCGCACCTATTATATCGCGAATGAAGATGAAGATGTCAGCTCCCTTGCAAACAAAACATTAAGGGGAGATGCGTTAAAAGATATCAGGGATAAAATGACCGGCATCATGCGTGGTAAAGAGATGGTTGTGGGCTTTTATATGCGGGGGCCTGTCGGTTCTCCCATGTCGAATCCGGCCATAGAGATTACGAGTTCCGCCTATGTTTCTCATAGCGCAGAGATTCTCTACAGAAATTCTTACCTTCATTTTGATGAAGAAGTAGAACGATTGGGACATTTTTATACGAATGTTCACAGCCAGGGGAAAAACAGGTCCGAAGATCTTCCTGATGCCCGTGTTTACATGGACAGGAGCCATCAGACGACTTACAGCATTAACTGCACCTATGCGGGAAACACGCTGTTGCTCAAAAAGGGAAACCACAGATTTTCGGTTGACAAGGCTGTTTATGGAAACAGGGGCAATGAACTTTCCGAGCACATGTTCATAACAGGCATCGAAGGGCCGGGAGGCCGCGTAACCTGGTTTGCCGGAGCAGCTCCGAGCGGGTGCGGGAAGACGACAACAGCTATGGCCGGGCATCAGTTTATAGGTGACGACCTTGCCCAGATGTGGATTGATGAAAAGGGAGCGATAAGATCCGTCAACCCGGAATGCGGGATTTTCGGGATAGTTGAGGATGTAAACCGGGAAGGAGACCCCGGCCTGATGGACCTTTTAAGGAATGAAGGAACGGAGGTTATATGGTCTAATGTCTTAATTGACGAAAAGAAAGTTCCCCACTGGACGGGAAGCGGGGAAGATCTGCCGGTAAAAGGTTATAATTTTCAGGGACCGTGGGAAAAAGGGATGACGGATAAAAACGGAAAACCTGTTCCCATCTCCCATCCGAATGCCCGTGCCACGCTTACATCAAAAGCCCTTTCAAACTATTCCCCGAAAAATGAAGATCCTGAAGGTGTTGTTACAAGGGTATTCACATACAGCGGAAGGGACAGCGACACGATGCCGCCTGTCCGTGCGGCAAAGAATCCGGATCACGGAGTGGTTATAGGCGCTTCTATAGTATCTGCCGCAACGGCCACGGAAGTCGGAGCTACCGGAGTTAAAAGGGCGCCATGGGCGAATGCTCCGTTTATACCCGGCTCTCTCTCCGACTATATGGATGCCCAGTTCCGTTTTTTCGGAAACAAAAAAATAGCTAAAGATAAAAAACCGGTTATGGCCGGGCTTAATTATTTTCTTACGGATAAGGCAAGGGGCGGAACTTCAAATAAGCTGCTCGGTGAAAAACGGGATGTCAAAGTATGGCTGGCATGGCTTGAAAGAAAGGCACACGGTGAAGTTGGAGCAATTGAAACGCCTGTCGGCGGAATACCGGAATATGAAGACCTTAAAAAATTGTTTAAAACAATAATAGATAAAGAATATCCTGAATTGCTTTACACGAAGCAGTTTTCTCTCTATATCGACAACATCTTAGCAAGGATTGATCTCCAGATCGCGGCTTACGGAAAAGAAAAGAATGTTCCGGGCAGGTTGTTTGAAGTGCTGAATGAACAGAAGGAAGGACTGCTTGCCGTTAAAAAAACATACGGGTCGGTTGTGACTCCTGCTGATCTTTGCAAATATAACAACGGCAAAACAGTATAATAAACGTGCAACAAAACCAGGACAAAAAACGCGCGGATAAAGAGAGTCACGGGTCTGTCCTGGGAGTGATTTTCAGCGGCCGCATGCTCGTGACATTTATTATGGGTTTTGCATGCGGACTTCCTCTTCTTTTAACCATATCTTTATTGCAGGCATGGATGAAGGAGGAAGGAGTCGATCTTGCGATGATCGGCATGATCTCTCTCGTGGGGCTTCCTTACACGGTAAAGTTTCTCTGGGCCCCTTTTCTTGATCGTTATATACCGCCGTTTCTGGGAAGAAGAAGGGGATGGCTTATCATCGCCCAGATATTTCTTGTTTTGTCGATTGCAGGGCTTGCATTCACCGATCCGGGCGTAAAGCCTCTTTATGTTGTTATTGCCGCCATGCTTGTAACATTCTTCAGCGCAACCCAGGATATTGTAGTTGATGCTTTCAGGCGGGAAAGTCTTTCGGATCAGGAGCTCGGCCTCGGCTCTTCTCTTTATGTAAACGGATACCGTGTGGGTATGCTGCTTGCTTCAGGCGGCGGCTTTATTATGGCCGATGCGATATCTTTCAAGGCGGTCTATCTTATCATGGCTGCCTGTCTTCTGCCCTGTATGCTTGCATCAGTACTTTCCCCGGAACCTGAAATTACCGCGGGCGCCCCCAAGACCCTGCAGGAGGCTGTGATTGATCCGCTTGTAGAATATTTCAGCAGGAGCGGCGCAATCTGGATTCTTGCGTTTATCCTTCTTTATAAGCTCGGTGATACAATGGCAAGCGCCATGACAACGCCGTTTTATCTTGAAATCGGATTTTCAAAGACCGAGATAGGCGCCGTTGTGAAACTTTTCGGGTTCTGGGCAACGCTTGGAGGAAGCCTTGCCGGAGGGCTTATCATGCTTTATATCGGAATAAACCGCAGCCTTTGGATTTTCGGCATTTTCCAAGCTTTATCCACAGCCGGATTTGCCGTTCTTGCCCGCATAGGTTACAGCATTCCGGCCCTTTCAGGCGTGATAGCCTTTGAGAATTTTTCAAGCGGGATGGGAACAGCCGCATATTCGGCTTTCATGGCAAGCATTACAAACAAAAAATTTACCGCAACACAGTATGCTCTTTTAAGCAGCCTCATGGGAGTTCCAAGAGTAATTGCTTCGGCTCCCACCGGATTTCTGGCAAAACACACGGGCTGGGAATTATTTTTTGCCGCATGCACACTGATTGCAATACCGGGCATGCTTCTTCTTTTTAAATTTGCGCCATGGAACGGCGGGAAGGCATAATGAATAAAAGAGACGAATACAATCCGGCTTTAAAGCGGGCTGCCGGCCTTCTTTCACAAAGAAAAGAGATCCTTGCGCTTTCTCCTGAAAAGGCGCTCGACCGTATTTTTGAAGCAAAACATCCGGCTGCTCTTATACATTCCTTTCCTGAAGCGGATTTTTATTTTCTTGTAAATGATATCGGCGCCTGCGATGCCCTTGAGATTCTTGCTTTGGCTTCAGACAGACAATGGGAATATATACTCGATATTGAGCTCTGGGAAAAAGACAGGATCGATATAAATTCCGTCACAAGGTGGCTTGATATTCTGTTTCAGGCCGCACCTGGCCGTTTTATAAAATGGGCGATTGAAAAGAACCCTGATTTTATTGAGTATTATCTTTATAAGAATATAAAAGTTGCAATAAGGGAGCATGATGAGGATCCCTCGGCCCTCGGGAAAGATCTTGTCACCTTTGATGATGTTTTATACTTCAGGATTACAGACGATTATTATGAGCCTGATGAATACGGCCAAGATACTGAAGAAGGTGACATTAGAGAGAAGATGGGAGAATTTATAAAGAAAATGCTGGTGAAGATTGCGGAATATGACTACGAGAAATACCGGAATATATTGTTTGAAACAATGACGGTTCTCCCTGCCGAGATGGAGGAGGAATTTTACCGCTTAAGAAACGTAAGACTTGAAGAAAAGGGATTTTTGCCTTTTTACGAGGCCGTCGGCGTTTATGCCCCTTTAAAACCGGAAGCGCTTGCGGTAAGAAAAAAGATTGCGAAAAGCAGGAATGAATCCGATTCCCTGATGCCTGTACCACTTTACCCGTTCGGAATGTTAAAAGAAGACAATCTGTTTGCAATGTCGCTTAAAAAAATTGAACCGGATGAAATACTTAATGATCTTCAGGCCAAATTTGCCGCCCTGTGCAACAGGATAATTTCTGCGGACCAGAAAACGATTAAAAGCAGGGATGAATTGAAGGAGATTGTCAAAAAAGCATGCGGATATCTGAGTATAGGCCTTGAAAGGATGGCAGAGGAAGAACAAAAGCTGGACATATGCCGCACCGCAGCCCTGATAGAGAAATATCACCTTGAGCATATTTTCAGAACCGGTTTCGGGCTTGCCATGGAACTGAAAGAGCAAGCTGAAAAATGGCTGATGAGATCCTGGTTCAGGAGGCAGGAAGTTTCCCTTGGTTTCTGGGGAGAAGAATGGATGGGGGTTTTAGGAGGGCTTTCAATCAAAAAGCCGCTTTATTTTGACAACTATAAAACCGGACATATTTACAGGGAATTTCTTTCTCTTTCGGATGTAACCGAAAGCCGTAAGGTTCTTGAGGAGATCATTGCCTTTGATGACCTTCTCTCTCTTATCGGCGCCGACATAAAGCATGTAAAAGGCCGCTCTTTAAATTTTAAAAATCTTGTTCTTACTCTTTTCGCAGGATATCGCATCGGCCTGTCAAAAGATGCGGCCCCTCTGCCTTACGATGATTTTACAAGCTTTTTTGCGACCCTCTGGACGGGAAGAGGAAAGTCCCGCAGAATTGACGTTTCCATCAAGGAATCATTTTTAAGCTGGCTTACCGAAAGGACCGGCCTTAATTCCTCTGAAATCACGCGGCAGCTTGGAAGGGTTCTTGATGATCTGTTCGGTGAGATTGAAAGCGAATATAAAAAAGTAGCGCAGCACGATCTCGATCCCAGGTATATCAATCTTTTTCTTGTGGAAAGCAGGAAATAACGGCTTCGTGAAAGCACAATTACCAATTGCCCGAATGAATTATTTACTTGTTTATGGATGTCCCGGATACTACCCAGATTTTTGGGTTATCAACCCAAAAGTTACAACCAAATGAAATTGATCTGCAAAACCATCTAATCACTGCTAAAGCGCCGAAGAAGAGTTATGACCTCTGTCGTCAATAGTGGACACCAAACCATTCCTCATGCCACTTTTTGTAAAGTATAAAACTGCTTCTCAAAGGCAACCGGAGACTGGTAACCGAG
>CAYVMK010000117.1:0-6642 GCA_964452445.1 uncultured Desulfonema sp.
GTGGCGGAACCAATCTCCGAAACAGACGGGGCATAGCAAAGACAATGAAACCTTAACCCTTAACTTCTCGACCTTTCTGAATCGCAGCCATAAGATCATTCATATCGTTTGGGGGCACTATTTCTTCCTGGCGCTTTTTCAAGGTTATAGCCTCAGCCGGACATGTGGCTACACATAATCCGCAGCCAATACAGCGCTCCTTTTTCAGAACCACCGTAGAATCAGTAAGTTCAAGCGCCTGAACCTGACAGCGATCCACACAGTCGCCGCAACCCGTGCACTCGTCTTCCGATAATTCCGCCACGAAATTGGATTTAGCCACGGCGGTAGGAATTTTAAGCTGGGTAATACCTCTCAGGATTGCACAACAACAGCCGCAACAATTGCAAATGGCGATTCCGCCTTTCTGCACATTCATCGCACAATGGATTAACCCCGCTTCTTCCGCTCTTTTTAGAGCATTTTTTGCTTCTTCTTTGCTTGCTTTTCGTCCCAGGCCATATTTGATATAATACTCGGCCCAGGGAGTAAAGAGAATGCAGATATCGTCTTTAGGGAGAGCACATCCCTCACCAATGAGTTCTTTATTGGTTCTGCAAAGGCACGATGCAAGACAGACTGTAGGACTTTCATCAATTAAGTTATCTGCCTCCTCATAGGTGAGTATGTTTAACTCAGCGGGAATAGACTTGTTTACCGGCACTACCCGCATGAGGGGGGTCTTGTTGCTTAAAACTGCCTCCCCATGTTTCTCAGCATAATACTTCTCAAAGAGGTTCACCATTTCAGGCGAGAGCCGGTTGAGCTGAAATTCATAGACACCCGGCATAACCTGAATCAAACAATAAAGCGGCTCGGGAGTAAAAACCACCTTGAAGATAATCCCCTTTCTGGCCAATTCTTATCATTGTCATCGTAAATGTCGTTGCCACGCTTCAGGGCATGGAATTCTTTTGATCCGGGTTTGATACCCAGGCTCTTCGCAAGTGTACCCCAGCCTTTACCCTTTTCAGATCTGTATTTCTCAATAACGTATTCCGTTGATCTTGCCGACATTTCTCCAAAACGGAATACCATGTAGGCATCTGCGGGTCTTTCAACATTGCTGAGTACGGCATTGATCTGTGCATCACCTATCTTAAAGCGAGCGGCAAGTCTCGCCCTGAATCCTGACGGATCAGCTTCAGCTCTGATGTTAAGGTCTCTTGTCCAGTCAAAATCGCCTGCTGCTCTGATGATGTTTGATGCAATTCTCGAAAAACGAGCCGTTGCGCCGATATGGCGTGCGGACTATAAAAAATGGCTCAGACATTTTCCGGATTTCTGCGCCAAATATCCTGTCCCTGAAGCACGGGCTGACCAAGTGCGTTTGTTCATCGACAAGTTGCGTGAAAAAAGACAGGCGGAGATCAAAACGCGGCATTACTCCGGAAAGACGCTTAAAACCTACGCACATTGGTCACGCCGGTTTCAGCGTTTTCTAAAGAATAAACCGCCGAAGTCGCTGTCGTCGAAGGATGTCAAGGAATACCCGACCTATCTCGCTGTTCAATGCAGTGTCTTGGCATCGACTCAGAATCTTTGGCGTTCAGTGCGCTTCTTTTTCTGTTCCGGCATGCTCTCAAGTAGGATTTCGGAGATTACCGGGACGTTCCCCGCGCGAAAAAGTCGAGAGATATTCCGGTAGTTCTTTCCCGAAAGCAAATAGAGACCGTGTTGAAGCGCCTCCAATATCCTTATGATCTCGTGGTCAAATTGCTTGGTAACGTTCAAAAGTCACGGCATTTGGATTCACTAAATCATACCAAAGTATTTTGAGAGGCACAAGGTTTAAGCAGGATGAAAAAATACGGAGAACCGCGGATGGCATGATTACAGCTCTTATATAAAGAGTCCCTTGAGTTTTCCGTCTTTCAGATTTACAAGCCCCTCCTCACATATCCGGAGGTATGGAATAGCGGCTCCGGTAAGCGTGACAAGCGTCAGCATGGGATCAGAAAACGGGATGCCGAGGCTTGATGCCGCGTTGTTTATCTCTTTTATCTGCCCGGCAAGAAGATCTGCAGGAGTATCGGAAATTATCCCGAAGATCGGAAGCGGAAGTTCCGCTAAAATCTTCCCCTTGTCGCATACTACACAGCCGCCCTGAATCTCTTTAATCCTGTTCACGGCAAAAGCCATGTCGGAATCATCTGCGCCTGCGACAATGATGTCGGATGTATCCCATGCTGCGCTCGAAGCAATTGCGCCCGATCTCATTTTGAAACCTCTCAACAGACCGGTGAACATTTTACCCTTAATCTTCTTTCTCTCTATCGCCGCAACCTTTATTATGTCGAGGCTTGTATCTGAGTTGATCATCGCCCCTGCAACCGGAAGAACGATTCTTGCTTCTTTTGTAACAAGCTCCGTTATCTGGTCTATAACCCTCACTTCCGCGCTTCCCGCCTTCTTTCCACACTTTATCGCAAAATCGGACGCTTTCAGTTTCCGCTGAAGATTAACACTGTTCCTGCTTTCTCCGGAAAAGTTATGTTCCCTCGGCGATACGAGCAGCTTTCCCATTTCGGCCACGACCTTCCCTTTGCTTATGACACAATCAGGCCTGATTATCCTGGGGCCCGGAAGAATAAGCATGTCGGCATATCTGCCGGGAGCTATTCCACCCACTATATTATCTATCGAAAAGTGTTCCGCCACATTCAGGGTCGCCATCTGAACGGCAGTCACAGGATTAAAGCCGCAGTCTATGGCTTTCTGTACCACATATTCCATGTAGCCCCTTTCGATAAGATCCTTCGGAGTAACCCCGTCCGTTACCAGGGCAAGCCTCCTCAGGCTGACGCCGGTCCCCTTTATTTGTGAAATCGTTTCAAGGTCCCGTCTTATGCTCCCTTCCCTTATCATGACGAAAAGTCCGAGCCTCAACCTGTCCGTTACTTCTTTTGCGTTTATCGGCTCATGACACGACGATATCCCGGCAGCCACATATGCGGCAAGCTTCTTTTCGCCTGCACCGGCGGAATGGCCCTCCAGCTTTTTGCCTGCGGCAAGTGTTTCCTCAAAAGATTTAAGGAGATAATCCGGATCCTGCAAAAGAGACTGCCAGTATGTTTCGCCTAAACCCAGGACATCTTTTCTTGCAAGAATCTTCCTTATAGTTTTTCGGGGAACACCACGGGATGCACTGCTTATCGAAACCATCGCAGGAGCCGTCGCAAATATTTTTACCGGCTGATCCTGCAATGAATCGAGGAAATCGAGAAGACCGGCATATCCCGAAACCGGGAAGATCTCCATAGATTCGGTTACTATCGTGGTAGTTCCGCCCGGTATCACATATTTTAAAAATTCGGATACGTTATAAAGCCATGCGATATGAGCATGTCCGTCTATTAGCCCGGGGATGATTGTCTTCCCGGCTGCATCTATTACGATCGTTTCTTTACCGATGCCGTCTTCAGGCTGTTCCCCGACATACGCTATCTTTTCGCCTTTAACGGAAACGGAACAGTTATCTATGAACTCGCCCGTATAAACATTAAGGAGTGTTCCGTTTAAAACGACAAGATCGGCTTTCTCAATGCCGAGGACCGTATTCATCAACTCTTTTGTTTCAGCAATACCCATAATTATCCGCTCCCCCTCCCAATCGTTTCCAAAGCGACTCAATAATCGTTTCCGCTTTCCTGACCTCTTCGTCCGACTTGAAGTATGAACCGAATTCCCTGAAAATTGTATCATACCGTTAAGAGATAGACTCCGCCGGGGGCAGTCTTATCCATTAACAGTGAGATTCGAAATAAGACGCCTTTGATCTCTTTTTGTTTAAGTGCAACAACATCGAGCTCACGAGAATCTCCGGATTCAGGGTCAGAAAAGTATTCAGACTGAACAACGCGGAACCCTTTTTGTTGTTGGACAGCAGCTATGCGCATTTCCAAGGGATACCCCTATCCCGTTTATCGGGGTTAGGTTTCTAATCACCCTTCAGATACGACATAAATATTTTAAATAATACATAATATCTTGACAATCATTTTGCAACCATTTATTTTTATTACTTCGGTAAAACGGGTTTCACAGGAAAATTTTCCTGCCGGTGGCAATAAGGGTTCGGCAATGCGTCGGAACGGGATAACAAGGACATGTCAGCCTCAACACTTAAATCTTACTACAGGCAAAAACGTGAAAAAGCCGTTGAAAGCAATTGCAACTGCTGCAGCAAGGCAGCCCCTTTCTGCTGGAGATGCAGATGCGGATTTGCAATCTGTCAAAACTGTATGGAGGAAAATTTCTGGGGAATGTCCTGCAACGGAATTACCTGGCAGTGCCCGGACTGCGGCGGCCAGAACGGTTTAGGAAACCAGTGATTTGATCGAAATCAGGCGGGAAGCATTTCTTCGAGTTCTTTTAAGTTCGTAATGTGATAATCGGCTGAAAGATCTCTGTTGTTGTATGCGACAAGAGGAATGCCAGCGGCCTTTGCAGCCATTTCATCAAGTACCGAATCCCCCACGTATATCGCCTGGAAAGGTTTAATGCCGAAATGTTCCACGATCTTTATCAGGGATTCGGGATGAGGCTTTGGATTTTTCACATCAAGGGCGCAGACAACAAGATCAAAGCATCCTTCAAGTCCATGTTCCACAAGAATTCCCTGCATTGTGTCGCTTCTGTTCGTGGCGATGGCGGATTTATATTTCGGCCTGATTTTTTCAAGAAGGCTCTTTAAACCGGGCTCGATTTTCATATCCTTGATAAACGTCCGGTATGACATCTCCTTACGGAACAGATGAGCGGCTTCGAGGCTCTTCGCGTCATTAAAAAGATTGGCAAGCGCTTCATTTGCAGTATGCATATGGGCGTGGGCAAACTGCTCCGGGGTCATCAGCGGTTTCCCGAAATGCTCAAGAATACTGTTGTAATAATCCATGTTGGCCTGTACCGAGTCAAACATGACTCCGTCACAGTCAAAAGCAACTACCCTGATATCCTCCACAGGCTTCTCATGTTCCGGTTTCACAATATGTTTCCTAATACGGGAATTCTAATATCAGGATGAATTTTGTTGTCCGTTTTAATAATGACCGAATCAAAATATTTGCCTTTGACTTTTGCAGTGTTTTTGACCGTCAAAATATATTCGGTAAACTTTTGATTATTGTTTTTCTCAAGTTTTACGCTGATGTTCTCGCCGTTTACTGCCGATGTCTCGAGTACGATAAAAGGATATTTTTTTTCCGGTATTATCGTTACTGTTGCGACAATATCTTTGCTCGCATTACCGTTTAAAAAGATCCTTTCAGGCTTTATGCTGGCGAATTTTTCAACTACCCCGAATACAGTAAGATAAAGCTTCTGGTGATCAGCGTCATTTGTGTGAATAACAATATTTTTCTTAATCGTCAGTCCGCCATATCCTGCCGTATCAACCCTGATTGTGATTTTTCCCTCGCCGCCGGCTGGGATCTGTTTCGGAAAAGAAACAGCCGCGCATCCTCACCCGGTTTCCACTTTTTCTATCTCAAGAGCCGCGCTCCCTTTGTTCAGAACAACAAAATCGTGAACTATCTGGGCGCCGTCCAGAACAGGCTCAAATTCATGGCTGTTATCAAGTACAGCAGCACTCGGCCGGTCCTGCTCACCGCTTCCGTAGGAGAATACCGGCAAAGTCATCATATAAATCAGAAAAAAACAGGCAATAACCGGTTTTTGTTTCATGTAAACCTCTTATAATATTTATTGAATTCAATAATTGATGGTTTCGTATAAAGTATATTTTTTACCACGAAGGGCACGAAGAATAAAAAGCAATATATAATATTTTCAGCTTCGTGTACCTCGTGGTTTTATAAAAATATTGACTTTTTCCAAGGTGGTAAGGATAGAATTTTAAATCAAAATGTCAAGAGATTCATTAAGATTATTTTATAATATGATATCTGTCCCGGCAAGGGAAATGCGCCTGACGCTTCCCGTGACAGTATCAACCAGGCAAAAGCCTGGGTCGCCGTCTTTTCCCATAATTTCACCGGGATTTAATAAAATGGTGTTCCCGACCTTTTTTTCAAGGTAGACGTGCGAATGACCAAAGCATACCATTTTATATTTTGCCGTTGAGGCGAGACCCTCCCCAACCATTCCCTGGTGAGTGAAGGCTATGAGAAAGCCGTCGGCATCAACTTCTCCGATAAGCCCGTGAAGAACTACGTTTTTTAAAGAAGTCAGGGATAATTTTGTGAGAAGGTACTGGTCCCCGTCATTGTTGCCGAAGACTCCGTGAACCGGGATTCCGGCTTCTTCCAGCTCCTGAAGCATGAAGGGAGCTGTAAAATCCCCACAATGGATAATCATACCTGCTTCTTCTTTACCTATGATTGAAATTGCCCTGCGCAGGTTCCGGATATTATCGTGGCTGTCGCTCATAACAGCGATCAACATATTTGCCTCCGTCAGTTATTTCTAACTCATCAATTTTGGACGGCTTCGTAAAAAGTTCAAATTTTACCACGAAGGCCACGAAGAGCACGAAGAAAGAAATAGAATATGTTTTCAACTTCGTGTTCTTCGTGATTTTATAAAAATATTGGTAGCGTTGTCAATAGGAGACCTGGAATAATGCTCTCCAATCCGCCGCCG
>CAYVMK010000118.1:0-6617 GCA_964452445.1 uncultured Desulfonema sp.
TCATTTCTGATA
Organism: uncultured Desulfonema sp.; assembly: GCA_964452445.1. Taxonomy (GTDB): domain Bacteria; phylum Desulfobacterota; class Desulfobacteria; order Desulfobacterales; family RPRI01; genus RPRI01. Next base: position 13 of record CAYVMK010000118.1, read on the forward strand.
ACAGCGGGTGGGAGGCCTTTCTTCATGAAAATCAAATTCATAGCCAGCCGAGCCCCCCGGCCGTTACCGTCGTCAAAAGGATGGATTCTCGTAAGATTATAATGGGCAACCGCTCCGGTTATGAGTCCGTGTTCGCTGCCTACATGCTCATTGATCCATGCAACAAGTTCTTCCATTTCAGTTGCCACATGCAAAGGGTCGGTATATTCATGAATAGTGCCGTCAAGCTGAATAACCGTATTGGGAGCTTTCTTGTACTGGCCGGGAGTGGCTTTTTTTCTCGTTTTTTTGCCTGTAAGATCAACCGCATCGGTATATTCAATTCCTTTTAAAAGCAGAACATTGATCTCTTTAATCAGTCCTTCCGAAATCGGCCGTTTATTCCTTATCACGTCTTGAAGGAAATCAATTGCTTCGGCATGATTGCGCGCGTCAACAAAATCCTTTAACGGCTTTCCCTCTACCGTTAAGCCTTCGCGGAGAAAAAAAATGGTTTCGCCCAGAGTCAGTGTATTGCCTTCAATAGCATTGGAATCGTAAGTCCACTCCATCTTCAGCTTTTCCGTAACCGCCTGCCAGCGCTCGGGCCGCCCAGGGCGCTTAGCGTCAATCTTTGCCTGCAGGTTATCTATCTCCTTCATCAGCAGTTTAAGCGCATCTGTTTCCCTTACCGTGTAAAAGGACATACTGGGTTCCTCACTAATTATTCATAAAAAAGTTGAAATTAAGATCGAATACAGCTATAAATGGATAAACTATAATAGTCACTCAAACCACAGAGGGGTTTTATGCAATTCTCGACTACCGGAGAAACAGTCGCACGGCTAAAAATACCTAAGTCCCAATTTCGGGAGCCACGGAAAAATTTGTTAAATAAAGCCTCGCTAAGAAACATGGAACGTGATTTTACAATTGCCTTTGCCCGTGCGTATATTTCACAGATTAAGTCCTTACATCGGAGAACAGCCCGAACCCAAATGGACTTTGCGCGCGAAGCACCCATGAATGGATTGGGGATTGCTGATTTTGTTGTAGTTTCCTGGAATCCCAATAAGCTAATTGATGAAAATCCTGTATCTAATGCTACCGATTTTTCCAGAATCGCATTACCCGTGATTAGGGCTTTTGAACTAAAATTGTCAAATTGGCGTAGAGCGCTCATGCAAGCCCACAGGTACAGATATTTTGCAGATGTTTCCATAGTTGTGCTGCCAAAAAATAAAATCAAAATTGCTTCAAGTTATTTAGCCACTTTTAAATCTGTTAAGGTTGGACTCTGGTTTTTTGATCCTCGATATAACCGAATTATTACTCTCTATACACCGCAGCCTGCCAAACCGCTTGCACCGCAGTATAAGCCTCGTGCCATAGAACTTGTCTCCAACGCATCTAAATCTCAGCATATCGTTTAAAAGTCCTGATACCTTCACGCAATGCAGTAATATACTCTTTTTTTGTCTCAACATTTAATTGGAGCCCAAGCATCGAAATATTTTCATAAGCCGCCTCAGCCATATTCACTGAACGTTCGAGCCTCGATAAATTTTCATTCATATCGTCTGTAACTAATTTTTTATTCAGGTCGGCAATTGCTTCCCATGTCTGCAACACTTCTATACTTCTCTGTGGCTCTTTTCCCTTGTAGTCTTCATCGTGTGGCAGCCCGTTATTAATTTCAGGCAACAAAGCAGCAATTGCTTCACGCTCCGAAAATGTAATTCGATTTAGTATCGAATTGCTCAAGTAGCGCACACGTGGGAGATGGCCCCCCGAAACTGAACGTATATATCTATTCATGGAGAACATTCTTAAATTAGTCCACCACCCCGTAGCTCCCGCATAACCACCAACTCCTCCGAGAAACGGAGTTAGAATATCTGAACACCCGTTAATAACGATAAAACCGTTTAAAGAGAGCGTGTAATTCAAAAGCATCCAATTGGCAATAACATCAGCATGCATCACTTCTGATTGTGAGAGATCTGTGCGTTCTTCTGTAATACCACCACCGATTAACAAATAGAAACCATCTGGTGGATGTTCCAATGCTGTGATATCATTCAAAAAAGACTCGAATTCCATTTGATCAAGGAGCGTGTCTCGGCCTATAGCTAACGTTGAAAAAACACGGCGCTTATCTCCTTTATGGGCGAATGCGGGACGAGTCCCTCTGATGAAATTCTTGGCTATTACAGCCTCAATAGAATTGAATGATCTTGGAATATAGATATTAGGAGCAATAATTGCCGTCAGAGGTAAGTTCATCAGGACTGTCAAAGTATCCTCTAAAATCCTGTCAACTGTCTCTGTAGTCTCCAACTGGCTTCTTCGATATGCTGCAAAGAATGGCCAATCTGCTAATCCACCAAGTTGCGCATCAGGTAAATCGCTATGAAAACAAGCATAAATTTCAGGGTCTAAAAGAATATCGGAATGTTCTGCATATTGCTTAATTTCTTCAATATCTTTAGTAATATTGCTTTGTTTTTCATAGCGAGCGCTGTAAATCACACCATCAATAATTCCTTCTTTTATACCTTCGCGAACCTTGCCTCCAGGACCGAACCCATGCTGTGCATATAGTTTCATGACAATTCCTCCATTTTTTTGGAAAGAGTATCAATTACTGATGGCCGAAGCGCCGGCAATTTTTTTATTAACTGATCTATGATTTGACAAAACTCCGGCGGAAGATCGGGCCTGTGAGATGCAAGTGGGACGGGTGCAACTTTAACAATCCGGTACACCGTTGTGTAGTCGTCCTCCCCCCTTTTAGCTATAGGATGTTTACCAGATGCATATTCGTAAATAGTTACGCCTGCAGAATATAAATCACTGCGGTAATCCAGGGTATCTCGGAAACGAGGATTAAACATTTCCGGAGCCATATACGGCAATGTACCAGGCCGATGCATGGGGTGTCGCGTCAGTGCCGACCCGTGCAGCTTAAAGGCAATTCCAAGATCGAGGATAACAAACGGTCTTGCATTATCTTGGAGCGCTATAATATTGTCTGGTTTGATATCACGATGGATTAAATCATGGACCTTCAGGATGCGAATAGCTTCAAGTATTGATAATGTTAATGTCTTTAATTCCATAATATCAGGTTTGTGGTTTTGTTGTAAGTTCGAACGTAAACTTTTCCCATCCAAAAACTCTTCACTATAGATAAGATATTCATGCTCACCGATCATGAATAGTTGTGGCATGAATGCCCCCAGTTGGACGATAAAAGGTGTCTCAATTTTTTTTAGTGTTTCTATCTCTCTTCTGACTCGCCCAACTATCTCGTCTCTTAAGTCTTCGCCATTCAAATCACGAGGAATCCACACAACTTTTATTGCTTCTGTTTCCCCCCGGTATGTTCCCTTGTAAACTGCCTTAAATCCTCCTTGCGCGACAAAAGTGAGGTTTTCAATTTTGTCCAGCACTGTTTTTAGAAGGTTTATATCTGGCATGTGTTCCATAGGATAATCCTCGCTTTTAGATATTCACGCTGTAAAATTTAGCAGCTCCATCTCTAAGTCCTTCACCCGAATCTCGCCCGTCATCAACTTGTTCAGCATTGTTTTGAAAAGGTCTTGCAGGGTCGATTTTTTGGCTGTGTGAACTTCAATCTTTTCGTCAATTGTCAGGAATAATTTTGCTATTTTGTTCTGGTCAGACAGTGAAGGAAAAGGAATCAATAGGTCCCGTATGAGACGAATAGGAACCCTTTGCCGCCCCGTCGCTCCTTCCATTTTCCCGGCGATCAGCGTACGGACATCATCTTTTAAAAGATAAAAATACAGAAAATATTTGTCGCTTACTCCAGATTTTTCCTTGATCGGAATTATCTCTGTTGATGCGATTCCAAAGCCATCAGGTAATCCTGTTATAATGCATTGCTTGCCATTTTCAAAACACGGGGTGATTTTCGCTAAAAGAATATCACCATCTTCAATGTATGTTCCACTTGAGATTTCAGTTGTTTTCTTCAATTTGAACTTGCTTAAATGTGGCGAGTCAATAGGTATCAAGTCCATTGCAATGAAAGGTAAGTGATCATAGTTAGAGTATATTATTTCCTTCGGTTTTTTAGTAAAATCATACACCTTTCCAACCGGCAAAACATCCCAACTCTCCGGCATCGGTCCTATCTCTGTTTCTTTCAACTTTTCTCCACGCAGGCCGTGGGTAAAGATATGATGTATGGTGGATTTTTTCAACTCCCGCGTCTTCTCGATAATGGATTCTTGAATCTCAATAGCCTGTTGAATTTTGAAGAGAAGAGCCGCAATATTCTTTTGCTCTTCTATTGATGGAAGTGGAATTTGTAAGTCTTGAATCAATGTTTGGCTAATGTTCGGTTGAGCTCCTCCATAACGTTCACGCAATAACTGCGGGCGTATAAAGATAAGATAGAATTTAAGAAAATCGATGTTAAAATTGTTTTTTTGGGGGCGTATTGCACAGACAGCTTGGTTAGTCGCAGCTCGAATCTTTAAGATACCTGTTTTACCAACAGTTGCTCCGTACATTGCGAGCAGCAATGTGTTTGGTTCAAATATTTTAGCCGATGAAGATTTAATAGCTTCATCGGTTATTTTCTCCTTTGAGGTATAAATAGTTGAATCGTTGAGTTCTCCTGATTTTACCCAAGGAATTTCACCATTAAAGAATGAACCATTAGACCTGCTTGGAGTACCACCACTTTGGGTTATGGCAATATCTCCTAATCGATGCATTGACCAATCTGTAATCATATTTAAAAGCCTTTTATCAAATTACTTTTTCACTCATGATAAATTACGACCAATTTTATTCGACGGCAATTTAATAAATATATCTTTCAATTTTTGATCTATAACAAGTGCTTGCTTTCCCAATATATCAAGTTCAACCAGAATATCCGGTATTGGCCTATAGGTTTCTCCTTCATTTATATCCACATATCTCGACGGTGACAGGTTGAAATCGTTTTCTGCCGCCTCTGCCTTCGTGATGACTTTGACGAACTTATCGACATCTTCTCCCTTGATAAAAGCATCGGCTATCTTGCGGATGTTCACATCGGGGATATAGTTTTTCGGCCTGCCTTTTTTAAATTCCCGGCCGGCATTGACAAGAACGATCTTTCCCTGCCGCGTCTTTGGTTTGGCCTTGTTTAATATGATGATGATCCCGGCGGCAGAGGTGTTGTAGAAAAGGTTATCAGGCAGGAGGATCACGCCGTCAATCCAGTCGCGCTCCACAAACCACTGCCGGATCTTCTTTTCGCGGTCTTCGCTCTTGCTGCCGCGGTCGCGCGTTACGGCGCCCGTGTCGAGTACTATGGCCGCGCGGCCGTGAGTATTCAGCGATGCGGCCGCATGCTGCAGCCAGGCCCAGTCAGCCTTGCCGGTGGTTATTCCTCCCTGGGATTCAAAACGGTCGAAAGGATCATTTTCATAGACAGACGGATCAAAGGGCTGATTCCACATGGGATTGGCTACTACGATGTCGAATTTCTTCAGGCTGGAATCGGAATCCTTGAATTTAGGATTTGTCATGGAATTGCCGCGGACGATCTCGCCTTCCATGTCGTGAACGACCATGTTCATCCGCGCGATGGCGTAACTGGACCCTGTCAGCTCCTGACCGTAAAGCTTCAACGGCCTCTGAATCTTGATCTCCCGCTCCTGCAAAGCGAGTTCGCACTTTATTAAAAGCCCTGCCGAACCGCTGGCAAAATCATAAGCCTCTTCTCCCTGACGGGGGCGTATTATATAGGCCATCAGCCACCCCACCTCAGTAGGAGTGAAGAATTCACCGGCGCTCTGCCCCTGGCCTTCGGCAAATTTACGCAGGAGATATTCATAAGCCCGGCCAAGAAAATCCGGCTCCACATCGTAAAGCCCTAAACGGTAGCGTGGGTCGGAAATGGTCTCGATTACGCCGGACAGCGCCTTATCGCTGATTTCCCGTTCCCCATTGCGGGTTTCGTTATAATCAACAATATCGATCACTCCCGTTAAAGACGGATTGGCCTTTGCGATAGCACGGACTGTCATTGTGATTTGTTCGCCAAGTGTTTTGGGTTTATGGTCTTTTGACCAGGCGAAAATTTCACGACCGCTGACTACCGGCCAGCGCGCTTCGGTCGGAATATAAAACCGGACGAGTTGGTGATCGGCTTCGATGATGGCCAGAGCCGTTTCCTTGTCGCCATACGTTTCGGCAAGCCGGTCAATTTCATCTTCAAAGACGTCGGACAGTCGCTTTATAAAAACAAGGGGCAGGATGTAATCTTTGAATTTTGGCGCGTCTTTTTCGCCTCGGATGGAACAGGCTGCGCTCCATAGCATCTGCTCCATGGACTTTGTGCTCAGCACATCCTCCCTGGACAACTTACGGCGTCGGTTCTTATGGTTTTCACCGGTATCACCTGCGCTCCCAGGGTCGAAACCCGACTCCTCCATCAACTTTAAAATCGCTTCCTTCGCTTTTCCACGTGGCGATATTTTCTCGTTTTCCCATCGGTTTACAGTCGCAAAAGAGACCTTCAGCTTTGCCGCTAATTCTTCCTGGCTTAGGTTTAATTTGCTTCTGATTTCTTTGACGATCCTGCTTATATCTTTGCT
>CAYVMK010000119.1:0-6595 GCA_964452445.1 uncultured Desulfonema sp.
TGTGTTGGGTGTGTTTGGTGGTGGTTTTTTTTTATAGTAACGCGGAAAAGTCGAAATCACATAAAGACGGAATTTATTTTCAAGCGCCGTTTCTCGGAATAAGAGTCCTCAAGACATCCTCCTTCCCCACTATTCCGACAAGTTTTCCTTCATCTACGACCGGAAGCGTGTGAAAATTGTTATCGACCATAAGAGCGGCTACGACCTCTATCAGTGTATCGGATCTCACAGTTACCGGATTTGATGTCATTGCATGCGAAACAGTAGTGGCGGCAATTTTCTGAACCTCTTTTTCAAGGTTCTTCATTGAAGAAAGAGAAATAAAACCATCAAGAAAGGAAAAAAAAGATGGAATAGGAAGTTTTTTCTGCTGAGCGATTATGTCGCTCTGGCAGATAATCCCAACGAGTTTTTCGTTTTTGTCAATTACCGGAATACCATTAATATGGTTTTCAAGAAGGAGTTTTGTGGCATAGGTACTTTCAGTTTCAGGGGAAACTGTTATTATATCTGTTTTCATAATATCTTTTACTGTCAGCATATATTCTCCCTTTTCACCATTCATTATTTTCTATTTATATTTTGTTAATGCCCCTGAGTCAAGAATTAAGCTTACATCCTGTTTTTATTACAATATTTATTGCTGTTTCGAACTCCCGATCTTTTCGAACAGATTTCCGGTTGAACTGAAAGCAACGGGCGAGGGAGAATAAAAGAGGCTATTAAAATAAATCTTCCCCGTTATTTTGTAATCAAGTTTTCTGTCATCGTTCAGTTTTGATTTCAATATTTTGAGAAGAACCGATATTATATCAAAAGATGTTGAATGAACTTCGAGAGGCACGATGCCTGTGCCGTGTGAAGGAATCAGGGTTTTTTCTTCCGAAACAGCGGATGCAATATGTCTCCCGTCCAATTCGACATCACATTCGATGTTTTTTATTTCAAAGGATATAAAATTCGGGTTGGATACTTCGATGTCCACCCTGAAAAGGGCTTCCATGTTTTTTATCTTTTTAATATGAACGCTTTGTATTCTGACTCCGGGCTGTTCAAATATTTTTCCGCATCCGGCACAGCCTGAAAGGATGAGAATTACAGAAACAAGACATGTTAAAGTCCATAAGGGGAAAGAGGTATGTAGACTTTTTTCCGATACCATCATTATTCACAATCCTTCAATTTTTTTATCCTTCGGATGTCTGATCGAATAAACAAGTTTTTTTGAAACCGCCTCGCCTGCCTCGACATCGACAAGCCATTTAAGCTTGCCGTTTTCAGGATTGAATTCGGCTCCGGATGATTCAACCAGTTTGACGGCAATATCTTTATTCTTTGAAACCGGGACATGATCTTCAATCAGAATTTTAACCGCAACTTTTTTATTGTTTTTTACTTTTATTTCAAAAGCAAAGGTTCTCTCAAGATCGCTGCTTAATAGTTTCTCCTCAGAAAAATCTTTCAGGGATTCTCTTGAAACGGAGATGTTCTGATCGCGGCCGAGAGAAATCGAAAGTTTATCCTTTGCGGATTCTGGATTTATATATACTTGGCCGATGTAGGAATTTTCAAAATATATATTGGCTTGACCCGCCAGAAGATTGTAGCCCGCCCAATCGGTCAAGCCGGCAACCAGAAATGCATTGCCGTCTATTTTCGGAGCTGCATAATATTCAAAGCCGGCAGGAACGGAAAACTCCTGCAACGCTACATAATGCGGCTTGCCGTCTGAAGGAATTGAATATTTTATCTGAGGCTTGAATTCAACCGAAAGCTGCTTTGCGTTCACATCAAAATAATCGGCCATTGTTTCTGCTTCCTGCGGCACAGTCAATTGATTCGCATCAAATTCTTCCAACATCGGGGCGGCGGCTAATTTTGCCGCAGACTCTCTCATTTTCGAATAAAAGACCGGGCGCGGAAAATCTATAAACCATGTCGAAATCTCAGGTTTTTCGTTGCTTAATGAGGGATTTCTTGTCGAAAGAACCACTTCAACATCCTTCCAGTCGATTCCGCTCTGCTGCCTTACATCGGCTTTAGAGTTCAGATTTGCGGGAGAGTTTATTCTATCGACACGTATATCATAAAAAGGTTGCCAGCCTGCATCAGGAATGAAATATGACAAATTGAGCTCGGCGGGACCGCCTGCTTTTGACAAAACGGAGATGACGACTTCGTTTGTTGTTTTCTTAATACGGGCGGCAAGTTCGTTCAACTGGTTTTTGACCTTGTCTATATCTTTTTGAATCCTCTTTGCATTCAGGGAGAGATCAAGCATCCTGCCGTTTATTTCGGCATGTCGCTTCGTATAATATTCCGCCATCTTCTGAAGATCCGGCGCTGAGACGCCTTTTTCCTTTCCGCCTATGCTTCTGTTTGCTGCAAGCAGTTCAATTTCGGCTTTAAGCACATCAATCCCGATCTGATTCAAAGAAAATGATTTGTTCAGCGCATCAAGAGAGTCTTCGAGGGACTTGATCTGAGGAGTCTTCTCTACCGGGCGCAGATAATCAAAACGCTGAACAACAGACATAATCACAGCATCGCCTTTTCCGGAAACATTTATGCTGCCGCTTTCAATTTTTGAGGCAAGTCCGGTAAAGACAACCTCGTTTAATCCTTTATCAAGAGTCATCTTTGCCGCATGAGAAAGCTCTGCTCCTTTAAGAAAAACCTTCACCCCGGAAAGGTTGGGCGAAACAATAATCTCGTTTGCGGCAAAAAGAACGGCCGGAATAAAAAAAACAATTATAAGCATCATGATATATTTTTTCATTTGAAATTTTCCTTGCAAATTTTTCTCGATTTTTTAAACGGTTAAATGATGATTTTTCCATCTGGTAAGAGTCAGCCACCAGGCGGCAAGCAACTGGCAAAGAGCGGCAAAGCAGCTTAAGAATGCATAATCGGTGCGCGGCCAGAAGACAGCTGTAACAGCCTCCATTTTTAAAAGCATGAGTATTCCGGGAATCAGTCCATAAAGAATCGAAAGCCAGAGAATAACGAGCATATCTGCACGCTTCGTCCGTTCGCCCAAGTTGAAAAAATTGAAAAGGGCGATATCCCGTCCAAGAAACGCAACAAGCGATATTATAAATACCGGGCTCAGCCGGCCGACATTTTCACCGGTGCCGGATGTAAACGCAATAAGAAAGATTGCGGTTACAACGACGAACGGCAGGGTGAGCGCCCAGCACGGCGCCTTCTCAAGCAACCTCAGCCATCGGCGATCTTTTGCTTCTTTAATCATGCGGCGGTAAGCAACAGGATCTTTCCGTTCCGTCAGGATCGTAAGGTAAGTCAGTCCGCAGGCAATGATAAAGGCAATCAGGAGACGGGATGAAAAAAGATCCCCGTTTCCCATGGAGTTCTCTATAAAGCCGGCAGCATACATCATCAGGAAAAGAGTGAAGGCAGGCCAAGCGATCGGGGCTGTTCTGAATTTGAACTCTTCCCGCACAAGGCAATAAATTCCTGCAAGCAGCCACGCGTCAAAGCAGAGAAGCGAACCAAGTATGAAATCAATTTTGGCGTACCCGTTGCCGTACCAGACAACAGAACCCTTATGCATCATCTGAGGTATAAAACCCGGTAAAACAAGAATCGAAAGTAAAAGGAATGCCGAAGAGAATGAACGGGAATAATTGCGCTCTTTTATTACAATAAGCTGCAGGCTGGCCAGAAGCCCTGAAGCCTGGCACAATATCGCCCCGAGTACGAGTATGGCAATGATCCTGATTGTGTCCGGCGCCGGATCGCCTGAAGCGGCAAAGTAAACGGCCAGACAGAAAGCGCCCCCGTACCAGGTGTAAATTGTGCTTCCGAAGAGTTTTCCCCATGAAAGCGACCAGGGGTCTATGGAAGACATCCGCTGCCAGTCCCATGTGCGATCGCGTATCTCAGTGATAATCGATTCCGTGGCCTGCCGGTTTCCCCAGAGGAAGGTCAGAGACACAAACAGAACAGCGGCTGTTGCCGCCACAGACTCGCCGAAACGGCTGTTATCGCTCAGATAAGCGATGTAAAAAACCCCTGCCAGCAAGAGCGGCATACCCGCCATACGGTACAGGGTCATCTCAAGCCACAGATGACGACGAAATTCGGGATTACCGTTCATGCCAGCGCCTCTTTTTTTTGGCCGTTTGCGACAGTTGCGAGATAGGCGTCCTGCATTCTGCGCCGTTCGGGGGCAAAACCTGAAACGGGCAATCTCAGATCCATCAGTTCACATAAAAGTTTGTGTTGCATTTCGGGATTATCGGAGCATGCGAAATCAAAACGTAAAGAGTCTTCGATGCGGACATCGTTAATGCCTTCTAACTTTGAAAGCGATTCAGCCAGACCCTCAACAGGCCGGGCCAAAAAACATGCTATCCGGACGGCAGCTCCTTTTCCGGGTGTTATGGTTACAGGCTCATGAGACATGATCTGACCTTGGCGGAGCACCAGCATGTCGGTAGAATACTCTTCAAGCTCCCCCAGAATATGTGACGAAACAAGAATAGTCATCCCTTCATCCCTGAGTTTGAGAAAAAGGGCGGCCAGGCTGTGCCTTGCTTCAGGATCTAGACCGGACGCCGGTTCGTCCAGCAGCAGAACCTCAGGGCTGTGGACAATTGCTTGGGCAATGGCCAGACGCTGCCGTAATCCTCTTGAAAGCTTGCCGGATTTTGTTTCCAACCGGTCGGCTATAAGCAGCCTTTCTGCGGCATGAAAGGCTGCTTTCTCAAGACTATCCGGCGGGATATCATGGATTGCGGCTGCGTGGAAAAGAGACTGGCGGACGGTCAACTCATCGTAGAGTCCGAAGAAATCGGACAGGTATCCCATCCGCCTGTGGCAAGCGCGGGGATTTATCAGAGCATCCATGCCGTTGATGCTGATTCTACCCGCAACAGGCTCCTCAAGGGCAGCCAGGCAGCGCAGCAAGGTTGTCTTGCCTGCGCCGTTGGGGCCTACAAGCGCAGTGATGCTTCCCTTCGGCAGTTGAAAGGATACATCATTCAAAGCCCGGACGCCCGGGTAATCAAAAGTAACATGTTCAACTCTGATCATGGTATAATTCCAGATAGATATAAAAACCATTTATTTTTGAAGATTCCCAGCCGAAGGTCCGCAGCGGCGGGGAATGTGCTCGCTGTTTCGGTTATATTTAAAATCTCTAAAATCTGCGTTCATCTGCGGCCAAAATGCAAATTCCTATACTATTTAATTAATATGAAACGGGTTGGCCTCAGATCGTAAACTATGAGTATGTGGTAAAAATGCTTCTAAGGCAATAAAAAACACGTTAGACGCCAAGGATCTTCCACGTGGCGAGGCAGCAGATGGCGCTGGCATTTCCATTTTTTTATGTGTGGACTCCCGTTGGATGAGAAAAGCTTGTCCGACGTGAGGAAAGTCGAGAAATACAAGCCGCAGGGGAGAAACTTCTTGCTGCAGGCTGGTCCGGGGTATGGGCTGATGCGCCCCGCCGGAATATTTTCCTTTCTCCTGCATCGGTTTTATTTTTTCAACCCGCGCCCATCTTTCTTCAAAAGCTCAATATACCAGGATGCAAATTCAAACATGCCGATATAGCGTTCATCCTCATTTATTATACCAAGACAAAAATCGAGAACCCCCCGGCCGTATTCATTGCTGTATTCCCCGGAACTCCTGCTTTGCAGAAACTCCCTTACAAGCATTTGTGAGGTTTTTTTTGTTTTATCTTTCCGGATATCGATAGGATCCTTGGGCATTTCAAACGGGTCCCACTTCTCATATCCTTTTTTTTCTATATGCTTCCGTCTTCTCGGAGACATGCTATCAAAAATGGCTTTTTTCCTGAACTCTTCGGCCTTATTCAATATAGACATTTTTTCATCCTTTTATTTTTCTTTTACCGGAGATTTATCCGGGTCAGGAAGGCCGAGATATTCTTTATCATAAACATTCAATATTGCCATTGATAAAGGCACGAGCACTTCCGATAACTTTAAATATTTTGAGTTGACATGCCTGATCAGTTCATCCGATATCTCATACAGCTTTTTTTGAATGGCATTCATGTTTACAGTCTGATAGTTCTTTCCTTCTTTAAAACCCGACAATCCGCATGTGTGCCCCGCCCCGCCTATAGATACCGATATCCCGTACAATCTGCATGTTATCGGCCTGAATTCATAAAGATCACAGCAATCTGACTCGTTCAGAAGAGGGCATCTTATTCTTTTTGTGGCAAGTTCTTTAATTATTTCATCTTCGCTCTTTCCTGATTTAAGCTCGTTATAGGCTTTTTTCTTCAATTTAAACACCGCTCTGTCGGCTTTGTTCGACTTTTCTTCCAGTTTTCCCCTTTTTTCGCTATCAAAGTTTTCCCTGGTTTTATGATTTATATACAATGCTTCGATAAGAGTAAGATCAAACAGCGCATAACAGCAATCCGAACAATTTATTTTGCATTTTACACATTCAGGATGGCTATCCTTAACTTTATTAAACGCAATATCCGCCATCGCAACAACTGCTTCATATTTTTTAAAAAACTGAGTGAAATCTATGTCCACAATATGCTCCTTAATTATATTTGCCGGCTTCTTAAAAAGTCATT
>CAYVMK010000120.1:0-6576 GCA_964452445.1 uncultured Desulfonema sp.
GATCTTCGTGGTTTTATAAAATTATTACGGTTTTACAACTTTTTATGATTTCATCAATACTTAGGAAAATTGATATAAATGGATTTTTTGATTCCCAATCAGCTTAATTACCCCATTTTAAGCACATTAATATTTTTGCCCCTTGCCGGAGCCTTTGTGCTTTTCCTGATCCGGGATGAGAAAGCCGCCAAAATCTGGTCGCTTTTCATCAGCCTGGTGGTTTTTGCGCTTTCCCTTCCTCTTTATTTTAATTTTGATCCTGCTACCTATAAATACCAGTTTGCCGAACATTCGCCGTGGATCCCCGCTTTTAAAATAAATTATACTCTGGGGATTGACGGTATCAGCCTTTTCCTGGTGCTTCTTAGCACAATGCTTATCCCGATCTGTATCCTGGCCTCCTGGAAATATATAGAAAAAAGGGTAAAAGAATTTCTCTTCTGCCTCCTTTTAATGGAAACGGCCTGCGTCGGTGTCTTTTCGGCCCTTGATTTCGTATTGTTTTATATTTTCTGGGAAGCCATGCTGGTCCCTATGTATTTATTAATCGCCGTATGGGGAGGCCCCGAGAAGGTTTATGCCTCCTTCAAGTTTTTTCTCTATACAATGGCCGGCAGTGTGTTTCTCATGGTTGCCATGATCGCCCTCTATCTGACGGCAGGAACCTTCAGTATTCCGGAATTAATGACTTATACCTATTCGTTTAACTTTCAATTCTGGATATTTCTGGCCTTCGGAATCGCTTTTGCCATCAAGGTTCCCATGGCCCCGTTTCATACATGGTTGCCGGCAGCCCACGTTGAAGCTCCGACAGCAGGCAGTGTGCTGCTTGCCAGCGTTCTGCTTAAAATGGGCACCTACGGATTCGTGCGTTTTTGCTTGCCCATTACCCCGCAGGCCAGCGTCTATTTTGCTCCTTATGTCCTCTTCATGTCCATTATCTCAATTATTTACGGCGGCTATGTTGCCCTGGGGCAGACAGACATGAAAAGACTCATTGCATATTCCAGCGTGGCGCATATGGGTTTTGTTACCCTGGGGATCTTTCTTTTCAACAAACAGGGACTTGAAGGAGCCGTAATTCAGATGATAAATCATGGAATTACTACGGGAGCCCTTTTCTTATGTGTCGGGATTATTTATGAAAGAAGTCACAGCCGCCTTATAAAGGATAATTCCGGGATAAGTAAGATAATGCCTGTTTATATAGGTTTTTTCGGATTTTTCTGCCTCTCTTCCATGGCTTTTCCGGGCACCAACAGCTTTGTGGGAGAGTTGCTGGTCCTGATAGGCGCCTTTACCGACAACAGGCTGATCGGAGCGCTGAGCATCCCGGGGGTGGTTCTGGCTGCGGCATATATGCTCCGTCTGCTCCAGAAGATTGCATGGGGAGGGAAAGGCGACTCTCATCTTTCCGACATGAATCTCAGGGAGATAGTTTATCTGGCGCCTCTGGCCATGTTTGTTTTGTGGATCGGTTTTGCTCCGGCGCCATTTTTGGATATAATGCACGCCACCGTGAATCACCTGGTTGAACAGGTGCAGGCTGCTAATGTCGTTGCATTGGTAAGATAACAGGTGGATAAGCTGTAGTAGGCATTTAGGCTGTAGAACCATGTGTAAGCGCTGATAGCCTTCAGGCTAAATAACCCGAGTAGTTGTTGATAATCTGTGGATATCGGCGAAAATCGGCGGCCAAAATTTAATGATTCTGAGGAATAAATATTAATGGACTACGCGTTATTTTTACCGGAAATTTATCTGCTTTTAACGGCCCTGGTATTTTTCTGCCAGTCGCTCTGGAAATCCTCCGCAAGGCTGAATCAGTGGATAGCTTTAATTCTTTCCGGAATCGGGGTAATCATTACTTTTTATTCCATCAATCTGACCGGAGAGCTCTTCTATAAGGCTTACCGTATCGATCTTTTTTCCCAGGTTTTCAAATGCCTCATCGGCCTCGGACTGTTTCTTATTATTATCCTGGGCCAGAAAATAAAGAGTATTGAAGATCAATATCAGGCGGAATTTTTTATGTTTCTGAGCCTCTCTTCCCTTGGTCTTATGCTGATGGTCAGCAGCGTGGAGCTTCTTACAATTTTTATAGCTATGGAACTGTCTTCATACTCCCTTTATATCCTGATCCCGATCCGCAAAGAGATCAATGTCGGGAAAATAGAAGCGGCTATCAAATACATTCTCTTCGGAGCTGCAGCAACCGGTATTATGCTTTTCGGCATGAGCTATATCTTCGGGATAACCCAATCCACCTATCTGGCGGATATACTCAAAAAGATGCCTGAACTGCTCGGCCAGCCGGTAGCTGTTATCGGGCTTCTCTTTATCCTGTGCGGTTTTTTCTTCAAGCTGGCGGTAGTGCCCTTTCATTTCTGGACTCCCGATGTTTACGAGGGAGCTGCCAACATAACCGTTTCTTTCATAGCCACCATGCCGAAACTGGCGGCAGTAGCCCTGCTGTTAAGGCTCGTCAGCCTTGCCGGAGCCGGAGCTTCCGACCTGATTCGGGTTTTGGTTTTACTTGCCGCCGTATCCATGACATTCGGAAACCTGGCGGCCCTTGTTCAGAAAGACTTAAAACGCCTGCTGGCATATTCCAGCATCGCTCATGCCGGTTACGTCATGCTCGGCGCCTTAACCATGAATGCGATCGGGTTTGCCGCAGCAGTTTATCATATAACAGGTTATTTATTAATGAACCTGGCCTGTTTTCTTGTGCTTTGCTCTGTTTCCCGTGAAGGTGAAAATGTTATGGTCAGCGATCTGTCAGGCCTTTACCGCCGTTCTCCCTTACTGGCCTTAACCCTTGCCGTAGGGGCGTTCGCCTTGGCAGGCATTCCGCCTACAGTCGGATTTACCGGGAAATTTTTCCTTTTTACCGCGGCTTTAAGCCAGGGACACCTTACTCTGGTAATCATAGCCGCCGTTAACACGGCTGTTTCCATCTTTTATTATCTGAACATAGTTCGATTCGCTTATGGAAAAGATCCCGACGGATTGCCGGAAGTGGCCCTGAGTTTTTCAAACAGGTTATTAAACTATGGGTTGATCACGGCTATTATCCTGATGGGCGCTTTGCCGACTTTGTTTATCGATCTGGCGAAGACGGCTTGTGAGACGATTATTTCGTAGAAAAAGGGTTCATGGATTCCAGGGTTCAAGGGGTTGAAAAACAAGGGGCAAAGGGACAGAGTCACAAAGGCGCAAAGGAATAAGTATATATGATGTCGGCATCAACAAATATAACTTCAGATTCCCAAATCCGGGCCATGCCGAACGCAGCCGTCAAAGAGCCAAGAATAACGGTATGCAAGGGGCGAAAAGCCCTAAACGCATGCGGAGGGGATGCTATTTATGAAGGCATTCTCTACGAGGCCAAACGGCTGAACATACCGGTAATTATTGAACATGCAAAATGCGGTTGCAGCGGCGCCTGTCGGAAAGGGCCTTTTTTGAGCCTGCCTCATCTGGGTCTTTTTTACCACCAGGTGAAAGAGGGACATATTCCCATTATTTTGAAGGAGACGATTCAAAAGGGAAAAATTCTCTTTCCCTTATTGCATCTTAATCCTCTTCAGTCAATACGTGGAGATCTGATATGGGAAAAAGCCGGCGGTTGTATTATGACTATGGAACCATCTTCTTGTATGGTTCAGATAGCCGAGTATCTGATAAAGTTCCACTATAATGAATCCTGCGGGAAATGTGTCCCCTGCCGTCTGGGAATCCAAAAACTTACAGATCTCATTGAAGCAATCAGCAATGGCAAAGCGCCGGAAGATGCCGTTCTGAAGATGGAATCCCTGATTTCTCTGATGACCCAGGCCGCCTATTGCGCCTTTGCCGGAAAGATCTCGCATGTTATCCTTGCCATTTTATCCAATTTTAAGGAAGAATTTGAGATTCATATCAAAGAGAAACGCTGCCCGGTGAGAGCTTGTAAGATAGTTTGATAAACCGTAACGATTAGCCTGAGTAATTACAAAATTTAAAGACATAAAAGAGACAAGATATGTTTAAAGTCGAAGTGGACCCGGATAAATGTGTAGGGGACGAGGAATGTATAGAGGTCTGTCCGGTAGATGTATTGCAACTTCAAAATGGTAAAGCCTTTCCAGTCACGGATGATTGTCTGGGTTGTGAAAGCTGTATCCAGGTTTGCGAGTTTGTAGCGATTACAGTAACCGAGGTTTAAATTTAAAAGGCCTGCATTGAAATCTCCCCGTACAGGTTTTTCTTCCGGACAACCTGTATTAGTATCATATCCGATTCTTTTATTTCCACGCCATTTTCGATCAAAACATAAACTTATATTAACATTATTAATATGTTGATGCGGATTGTTCCTTTACCCCGGATATAAGGTCTTTATAGGAGATAGTTCATGTTTGAAGTTAATTTTACGCTTAATGGAAAGAATGTAAAAGGAGAAACAGGCCAGACCATTCTGGAAGTGGCAAGGCAGGAAGGTGTTTTCATTCCAACACTTTGTCATCATTCCCTTTTAAAACCAGAAGAATCCTGCAGAATATGCGTGGTGGAAATCAAGGGAGAGCCCCGGCCGGTGACATCCTGCTCTTTCAAGATTGCTGATGGAATAGAAGTTGAAACCGATACCGCAAAAATCAGGGAATTTCGTAAAAACATTCTTTCCCTGCTTCTTGAGCAACATTATGGAGACTGCGTGGCCCCCTGCCACCTTGCCTGTCCCGGGAAACTGGATATTCAGGGATATGTGGCCCATATTGAAAGAGGCAATTATATAGATGCCCTTAAACTGATCAAAGAAAAGACTCCTTTTGCCGCCGCTCTTGGAAGAATATGTCCGCATCCCTGCGAAAACGAATGCCGCCGCACTCGTGTAGAGGAAGCTATAAATATTAAGGATCTTAAAAGATATGTGGCAGATTATGCGTCTGAACGCGGAATCCGGACAACTCCAGAGCCTCCGGCAGATACCGGTAAAAAAGTCGCTATAATAGGAGGCGGACCTTCCGGGCTTGCCGCTGCTTATTATCTGCGTCTTAAAGGCCACGGTGTTACAATATATGATGCTATGCCCAAACTTGGCGGCATGTTAAGGTATGGAATACCGGAATATCGTCTTCCCAAGGCTGTGCTTGATCTGGAAATACAGGAGATTCTTGATCTTGGCATCGAGGTTATGGCAAATAAGAAATTCGGGAAAGACTTTTCCCTGGCTTCACTAAAAACCGAAGGTTATGATGCAATATTTTTGGCTATAGGCGCCTGGAATTCATATAAACTGGGAATACCCGGAGAAGACTTGCCGGGAGTTATGTCTGCAATTGAATTTCTGATTCGAAATGCATCAGGAGATCCACCGCCTGTTGGTAAAAAGGTTATAGTCATCGGCAATGGAAATACCGGTATGGATGCTGCCCGCAGTTGTCTGCGTATGGGCGCTGAAGAAGTTACCATGCTTTATCGCCGAACCAAGGCTGAGATGCCGGCTAATCCGCAGGAAATCCATGATGCTGAACAAGAAGGCATAAAAATACACATTCTGGCAACTCCAACACGGATTCTGTCCAAAGATGGGCGTTTTTCCGGTGTGGAATTTCTTAAAAATGAACTGAAGGCTGCCGACAGCAGCGGCCGGCCGAGCCCGGCGCCTATTAAAGGTTCAGAAACAATTATTGAGGCGGATCAGGCTATTATATCCATTGGGCAGTTTTCTGATGTGGCTTTTCTGAAAGATGATACAGAGCTTAAAGAAGTTGCTTTTACAAAAAAGGGAATTCCTGAAACGGATTCAAACACCTTGCAATCTTCTCTTCCATACCTTTTCATAGGCGGTGATCTTTTAAGAGGGCCAAGAACTGTGATTCAGGCAAGCGCCGATGGACGAGAGGCAGCCTTATCTATGCACCAATATCTGACCGATGGAGTTGTTATACCGGATGCCAGGCCATTCAATATAACAAAAGGAAAATTGAAAGAGGTAGATCCTATCAATTTTGAAGGCATCTTAAGCCGGTCGCGTAATGCTACACCGCTTCTTCCCGTTGAACAAAGGCGTAAAAGCTTTGAGGAAGCGGAGCTCCCATTATCTGAGTCTCAGGCTAAGGCTGAGGCCGAACGATGCCTCTCTTGCGGCTGTCTTGATAGTTTTAAATGTCTGCTTAGAAAATATGCCACAATTTATGGTGTTGATGCAAACAAACTTACTTTCTGGAAGAGCCCGCAATATACCATAGAAAAATCTCATCCATTTATAACAGTTGATCCAAACAAATGCATTGTCTGCCGCAGGTGCGTCCGGGGATGCGACAATTACCAAATCCAGTACGCTGTGGAGCTGAAAGAGTGTGCAGGGGAAGACCGCAATGGTCCGCCCCAGTATGTCCCCCACATCAACGAAAAATGTGTGGACTGCGGTTTGTGTGCAGGAAACTGCCCCACCGGAGCCCTCCAGGAGAAGGGAGAAGGCAAGCCCGGTCCCTTTGATCTGAAAAGGGTTCAGACCACCTGCGCTTATTGCGGGGTGGGATGCCAGATTATGCTCGGGGTAGCAGGCGGCGAGGTGGTTCGCGTTGA
>CAYVMK010000121.1:0-6562 GCA_964452445.1 uncultured Desulfonema sp.
TTTACCCTGCCACCGCATATTCCACTGTTCGGGGGTTTTCCATCCGCTGTGATGCGTTCAGTATTTCCATTCCCACAACATTTCCGCCTTTATCGAAATCGAGGATTATGCCGGGTTTTTCTTGATCGCTTTCCTCAATCGGAGCATTGCTGAAAATTATACGAAGGACATCAACCTCTGGATCATAGATTATTTTCATGGTTACCTCCAATACTTTTTGATCTTGCTTGTTTTATAAACTGTAACGACCTTTTCCGGCTCAACAGTATCGTTCTCGATTACCCTGATAAGGTAATTCTTTCCTGTTCCCGAACCGATTATAGATTGATATGCCTTCATATTTCCATATTCATCAACAATCTGCCCCGGATTCTGCAAGATAGTCTGAACAAGATTTTCGGGTATTTCTCTCCGGTTCATTTCTAGCATGTCTGGAGATTTCAAATTTCATTTTTGCCCATTACTTGCCACCGATGTTTATGAAAATTTCTTTATTATAATATTTATCACTCCAACAGCGATTGTATAAAGTCGAAGGCTGAATTTTCTAAAAGCCTGATATAAATTACTTTACTATTGTTCAATAAATTATGTCAATGAATTTCAGGATGATGCGAAACAGCGCACGGCAGAATGTATTTGCTCGGTAATATTTTATTTGTGCCGGACCACGTCTGCCGTTTATTTGGGCTGAACCGAAACAGCGAGCGCATTTCCCGCCGAAGGTCCGCCGCGGCGGACTTGCAGCGTGGAGCTTCAATATTATTGTTATTTCGCAACCACCTATTTCAGTTTGACAGGAGAATTATATGAAGTTTCCGACTCCTTCCCTCATCTAATCTGGATAATCTCGGCATAAATATCCTCTGTCAGATATGTAAATTCCTGCCAAGCACGCTCTGCACGAACGTTATTACTACGCTCTTGATTTCAGGATTAATATCATATTTAATGCCTGATAATTTGATTGAAACCTATTTGGGAAATGACTTACTTGCCGTGTTTGTCATGCTGATTACCGGCCTTGCAACAAACATAGCCTCCTAAGCATGGTGTATAAAATGCTTGGGGGAAAAAGCCCTTTTGATATATCTTTTTTCCATTTCGGTGTGCGCCCTTTTATTTGGCTTTTTAACGGATCTCCTGTATAAAGGCCTCAATATTTCGGCAAAAGCATCTATAGGCAAAACAGCGGATTTAATTCCGTTACAGGCAGAAATAATTGCCGCAATAATATTTACCATGTTGCTTGTAAATGCCATCATCAGGGAGTATAGAACACCCGTTGCATGCACATGCACAAACAGTTTGTGAGGGTTCAAGGGGTCGAGGATTCCAGGGTTCAAGTGATCAAAAATAAAACCTCGAAAAAATTATGGAAATAGTATCTATCGCAACCAGCAGGAAAAAGGGAACAAAGAAAACCTGCGTACCGGAAGCCGAGCTTATAGCTGATCACGGTCTAAACGGTGACGCTCACGCAGGCAAATGGCACAGACAGGTATGTTTTCTTGCATCTGAAAGCATAGAAAAAGCCCGAAACAGGGGGCTTGATGTCACATTCGGCGATTTTGCAGAAAACATCGCAACAACTGGAATAGACTGGATAAACATTCCTGTCGGAATAAGGCTCATGCTTGGAGATAAAGCCATTGTCGAAATTACTCAGATTGGAAAAGAGTGTAAACAAAAATGCGCTATTTTTTATCAGGCAGGCGATTGCATAATGCCAAGAGAGGGTGTTTTCGCCAGGGTTATCGAAGGCGGCATTATACGCTGCGGCGACAAAATTAGGTTCGTTCTGCCTGAAACCAATTTAATTCACTGGAAAAATAATACGGATGTTCCGGTTAACCATTTTCTGATAGGAGAAGAACCCTTATCTGTCCGCATACAGGGAAAACCCTATTCTGTTGTTATGCGGACACCCGGTGATGAAATAGCCCATGTTGCGGGTTTTTGTCTGGGAGAAGGAATTGTCGATTCTCCGGATGATTTTATTTCCATCGGTTTTTGTGACGGAACCGACTCAAATGTTGTTACAGTGACGCTTACTCCTTCCAGAAGAGAAATTGTTTCTGAACTTCTTGAAAGACGGGGGTTTGTCAGCCAGACAAGCTGCGGTTTATGCGGCAAGGAACTCATTAAAGACCTTTACCAGACCATCAGGCCTCTTACTGACGATTTATCAATTGATATTAATAAAGCCCTTTATTGTCTTGAATCACTCTCAGATCACCAGCCATTAAGAAAAGCAACTCACGCTTCTCATGCCGCTGCAATTTTTTCGTCTGAATGTGAACTCTTATCGGTCGCCGAAGATGTAGGCCGCCATAACGCACTTGATAAGGCTATCGGAAAATTATTTCTCGGCAACAAACTTTCACAGGCATCTTTACTGGTTCTTTCTTCACGGGTAAGTTTCGAACTCGTCCAGAAAGCGGCAAAAGCAAATATTCCTGTCATACTTGCCACATCCCGGCCGACCGAACTGGCTGTCAAACTCGCCTCAGAAATCAACATGACAATCGCCTGTCTTGCGAGAGATGCCGGGCTTTTTATTTACTGCGGGGGAAAAAGGCTGAAAAGAGGCTTATAGCCGTCATCTGCTACCATGTAGAACATAGATTTATGATATAAAATCTACCTGTATTCATTGACATTCCCGGCTAATTGTCTTAAAGTTATTTTTATATTGTTTAATAAAACCACGAAGAATACGAAGATGAAAAGATTAAATATTTCATTTTTTTCCTTCGCGGCCTTTATGGTTGAAATAAGACTTTTTCTTAGAAACGCAATTTAAGATTTTAAAGACAGGTGGGCGACATAGAAATAATCAACACAATCAAAGAGACGCAAAGGTATTCAGATCTTGCGCGGAAAGAGGGAAAAACTGTTGCTTTTGTACCGACAATGGGCTTTCTGCATGAAGGACACCTTTCTCTCATGAAAAAAGGACGTGAGCTGGCCGATATACTTGTGGTAAGCATCTTCGTGAATCCCGCCCAGTTCGGCCCTAATGAAGATCTGGCAACATATCCGAGAAATATCGAAAGAGATTTGGAACTGCTGAAAAAAGAGGGTGTTGACATAGCCTTTATTCCGGATGGAAAAGAGATATATCCAAAAGGTTTCCAGACATATGTGGAGCTGAAAAATCTGCCTAATCACCTTTGCGGACTTTCAAGGCCTGTTTTTTTCATGGGAGTTGCAACCGTTGTCACAAAACTTTTCAATATTGTAAAACCTGACTTTGCTGTTTTCGGCCAGAAGGATTTTCAGCAGCTTCTGGTTATAAAACAAATAGTTAAGGATCTGAATTTGGACATTGAAATAATCGGGGCACCTATAGTAAGGGAAAAGGACGGCCTTGCAATGAGTTCGCGGAACAGTTATCTTAGTCCCGAACAAAGGATTCATGCCTTATTTTTATATAAAGCTCTGAAAAAAGCCGGCGAAATTCTTAAAAACGGAGTAAGGGATTCGTCGAAAATAATTGAAGAGGCAACAGCCCTGATAAAATCCTGTCCAGACGCTTCAATAGATTATATAAAAATCTGTGACCCGGAAACACTTGAAGATGTTGAAATAATTGAAAAGCCGGCGCTGATGGCCATTGCTGTCAAGGTTGGCGCTACAAGACTTATAGATAATATGATATTAACTGCTCAGGTGGATAGGCTGTAGGCAGTTAGCCTGTAGGAGGAAATCATGCGCGACCATACGAAGCTCAGAGTGCCTTGATTCGGTCAATGCGCAGTGACTAACAGCCTTCAGCCTACAGTCTAAACAACCTGAGTAGTTACATATGATATTAAACCCGTAGCGGCTTCAGGGCATATAAAAAATGCTGTGAATATTCGCGCCACTATAGAAAAAGGAGACTATCGATGGGCAATGAACAATTCTTTTTTACATCCGAATCGGTGACCGAAGGACACCCTGACAAAGTTGCGGACGCCATATCCGATTCCATACTCGACGCTATCATGGAAAAAGACAGAAACTGCAGGGTGGCCTGTGAAACTCTTGTTACAACCGGGCTCGCATTTATTGCCGGTGAAATAACAACCGAATGTTATGTGGATATGCCCCAGATAGTCCGCGACACGATCCGTGAAATCGGTTACTCTTCATCCCAGATGGGCTTCGACTGGAAAACCTGCTCGGTCATAACCAGCATTGACCATCAGTCTCCAGATATAGCACAGGGCGTCAACATAGGCGAGGGGCTCTTCAAGGAGCAGGGTGCCGGTGACCAGGGCCTCATGTTCGGATATGCTTCCGACGAGACTCCGGAATTGATGCCGATGCCGATCATGTATGCCCATAAACTTTGCCAGCGCCTCTCAATTGTGAGAAAAAACGGCGCCCTTGATTTCCTGAGGCCAGACGGGAAAACTCAGGTAACAATAGAATATGAAGACGGCACTCCTAAAAGGGTCGATGTAATCGTCATTGCAGCCCAGCACAAACCGGATGTTTCATACGATGATCTCAGAGAAGCAGTCATCGAAGAGGTCGTTAAAAAGGTCATTCCTAAAAACATGATTGACGGCGACACAAGATTCTATATAAACGCCACGGGCAAGTTCGTCATCGGAGGCCCTATGGCCGACTGCGGTCTTACAGGCCGGAAAATCATAGTCGATACTTACGGCGGGCAGGGGAGCCACGGCGGCGGATGTTTTTCAGGCAAAGACCCATCCAAGGTGGACAGGAGCGCATCCTACATGGGAAGGCACATAGCAAAGAATATCGTGGCCGCCGGCATTGCAAAAAGATGCGAAATACAGATTGCATACGTTATTGGCGTGGCAAAACCGGTATCGATAATGATCGACTTCAAGGGGACAGGCGTTGTTCCGAAGCAGCGGGTAACCGAGATAATAAACGAGACTTTCGACCTGAGACCCGCTGCAATTATTGAATACCTTGACTTGTTGAGGCCGATTTACAAGAAAACTGCTGCGTACGGACATTTTGGCAGGAACGAACCCGAATTTTCATGGGAAAAAACAAACATGGCCGAGACGCTTAGGGAAAAGGCCGGATTATAAAACAGGAGAAGAACATGCCGGTTTCAGTTAAAAAGAAAAAAGCGCGGGATTTCATGGAGATTGATCTCTCGCTTCCTTATAAAGTAGCCGATATTTCACTTGCCGGACTGGGCGTAAAGGAGATGGAATTATCGGAAAAAGAGATGCCGGGGCTTATGGCAATCCGCAAAAAATTCGGCGACAAAAAACCGCTCAAAGGGTTGAAAGTCACGGGAAGTCTCCACATGACCATTCAGACGGCCATGCTTATCGACACGTTAAAAGCGCTCGGCGCGGATGTCCGGTGGGCGACATGCAACATATTTTCCACACAGGATCATGCAGCGGCTGCAATCGCAAAGAAGGGATCCGCCGCGGTCTTTGCCTGGAAAGGTGAAACTCTTGAGGAATTCTGGTGGTGCACCGAACAGGCGCTTACATGGCCTGATGGGACAGGACCTGATCTGATAGTGGATGACGGCGGAGACGCCACTCTTTATGTTCACCAGGGTGTGACGGCTGAAAAAGATCCGTCGCTGCTTGAAAAAAAGTATTCAAGCCCGGACATGAAATGCCTTATTGAAAGACTGAAGAAGAGCTATGAAAGAGATCCGAATTTCTGGACTGATATTTCATCAAAAATCCGCGGGGTTTCCGAAGAAACCACAACCGGAGTCCACAGGCTTTATCATCTTGCGAAAAACGGGCAGCTTCTCTTTCCAGCATTCAATGTAAATGATTCGGTTACAAAATCCAAATTCGACAACCTCTACGGATGCAGGGAATCCCTTGCGGACGGAATAAAGCGCGCAACCGATGTCATGATCGCAGGCAAAATGGTCGTCATCTGCGGTTACGGCGATGTCGGGAAAGGATGCGCCCAGTCGATGCGCGGCTTCGGAGCCCGTGTGGTGATAACTGAAATAGACCCTATATGCGCTCTCCAGGCGGCCATGGAAGGATATGCTGTTCTGACGATGAAGGAGGTCGCTTCTCTCGGCGATATCTTTGTAACTGCAACGGGCTGCTGTGATGTAATAACCGGGGAACACATGGAGATGATGAAAGATGAAGCCATCATCTGCAACATAGGTCATTTCGACAGCGAGGTTGAGACAAGTTATCTTATAAATACTCCGGAATGCAAAAAAATCTCCATCAAGCCGCAGGTTGACAAGTGGATATTAAAATCCGGTCGTTCCATAATTCTGCTTGCGGAAGGAAGGCTTGTAAACCTCGGATGCGCAACAGGACATCCGAGCTTTGTAATGAGCAGCAGCTTTACAAACCAGTGTCTCGCCCAGATAGAGCTTGCAACGAAAAAGCATGAAAAGAAGGTTTATACTCTTCCGAAGGCGCTTGATGAAGAGGTGGCCAGACTGCATCTTTCAAGGCTCGGCGCAAAACTTACAAAGCTTACAAAAGATCAGGCCGATTATCTCGGCATACCGGTAAAAGGGCCGTTCAAGCCTGAATACTACCGTTACTAAGAGGTCCGGATAAGTTATCAATACTTCTCA
>CAYVMK010000122.1:0-6536 GCA_964452445.1 uncultured Desulfonema sp.
GCCGATGCCCGCAGTATCACGGAGCAGTGTCGATCGAAGGGAAGAAGGCGGGGCTTGGGGCGGGAGAGTGGGGTTATCTGGCGGGGTTGTGGCACGATTTGGGGAAATTGCAAAATGAATGACTTATATGCGCATACGCCAAATGAGAAAAAAGAGTGGCATTATCTTGATTCCCACCTGAAAGAAGTCGCAAGACTTGCTAATCAGTTTGCTGATAAATTCGGCGCAGGTGAATTAGCCAAGTGGATAGGATTATGGCATGATCTGGGAAAAGCTAATCCCGAATTTCAGTCGTATCTTCACCGATGTATAAATGAACCTGACAATCGGCACCGAGGCCCAGACCATAAAGGAACAGGTGCAATACTCGCATTTACCCAATTAGAGCCTTTGGCATTCTCGATTGCTGGACATCACGGTGGGTTGATGAATTACTCTGACCTAAAAACTTGGCTTTCAGAAAGAAATACCACGTCACATATTAAAGATATTTTTCAACAATTAAACAGTCAAGGAGTTGATCTATCTCCTCCAACCGCACTTAAGCCGCCATCTTTTATTAAAAATAGTTTCGATGCGGAGTTTTTTATCCGTATGCTTTTCTCTGCGCTTGTTGATGCAGATTTTCTTGATACCGAGGATCATTTTAATCCAGATAATAAAGCAAAACGAGGAAACTTTCCTTCTCTTTCAGATCGTTGGCAGCGCTTTGAAAATGACCAAAATAAAATTACAGGCAAGTCAGATGACCAATTAAATATTATTAGGAACAATGTTTACTTAGACTGCATAAAGGCTGCTGAACTACCTTCCGGATTTTTCAGGCTAACTGTGCCTACCGGAGGCGGCAAGACACGTTCCGGTATGGCCTTCGGACTAAGGCACGCCATTACATGTGGAATGGACAGGGTTATTTTTGCTATTCCATATACTAGCATTATCGAACAAACTGCGGATGTTTATCGTGATATTTTTGGCAAAGAGGCAGTTATTGAGCACCATAGCGCCGTCGCATATGATGATGAACTGGATAATGTAGATGACGGCACATCGTGGTCAAGGCTTGCGTCTCAGAACTGGGATGCGCCGATAATTGTGACCACAACCGTACAGCTTTTTGAAAGCCTGTTGTCAAATAAAACCAGCAAGTGCCGCAAGCTCCATAATATTGCAAACAGCGTCATTATTCTTGATGAGGTTCAAACCCTGCCAACCAAGCTGCTTGCACCGATACTTGATGTTCTGCGGCAGCTCGTTAACCATTATGGAGTAACGGTTGTTTTTTGTACTGCAACTCAGCCTGCACTGGAAGACAGCCCTTACTTAAAAGGAATTAAAAATATAAGAGAGATTGTCAATAAACCTGCAAATCTTTTCAGTGTAATGAAAAGAGTTAATTATCAAAAGCCAAGCAAAGATGAAAAATGGGACTGGAAAAGAGTTGCGGACGAGATGAGTCAGGCATCCCAATGTCTGGCAATTGTAAATACAAAGGATGACGTTATGTCGTTGCTAAGCGCTATTGATGACCCGTCCGCATTACACCTTTCTACATTATTATGCGGTGCACACAGGCGCGATGTTCTTAGTAAAGTTAGAAGGCTTTTGGATGAGGGAAAACCTTGCAGGCTTGTTTCAACTCAAGTAGTGGAGGCAGGTGTTGATCTTGATTTTCCTCTTGTATTGAGAGCGGTAGGACCGCTTGACAGGATTGTTCAAGCTGCCGGACGATGCAACAGAAATGGAAAAATGGAAGAACGCGGTCGTGTAGTGGTGTTTAATCCCGTTGAGACTAAAATCCCATCCGGCGACTACCGGACAGGGACTGATACCGCTTTCAGTCTCATGATTTCTGAAAGCTTCAATTTCCATGATCCAAAAGTCTATGAAGATTACTTTAAAAAACTTTATCAAGCTGTAAATACAGATGCTAAGAGAATTCAGGAATCAAGGGGAAATCTTAAATACAAAGATGTTGACGACAAATTTAAAATGATTGACGATGCAAGCATATCGGTTATTGTGAGGTACAAGGGGCTTAATAATGAGAAAAATGAGGTGGATAAAATCCTTTCGTCAATAAAGTATATGCCACCGTCTGTTGCATTCCGTAAACTGCAACCATATCTGGTAAATATCAAACAGTATAAATTCCGTCAATTCCAGCTTGATGGTTTGACAATAGAGATTGCAGAGGGGCGTTATGAATGGTGTGGCGCTTATGACAATGTAAGAGGCTTAATGGCAAACGGCAGAAACCCGGAAGACTTCGTAGTGTAATTTATACATTTGAAAGGAGGAAATATGCAAAAGGGACCGCCTTTAGAAGTAAAAGTTTGGGGAGACTTTGCCTGTTTTACAAGACCGGAGATGAAGGCTGAAAGGGTAAGCTATCCTGTCATGACGCCATCAGCGGCACGCGGTGTTCTGGAGGCTATTTTCTGGAAACCAGAGATTTCATGGCGCGTGCGGGAGATTCATGTTCTAAATCCGATAAAGCACTTTTCGATACTGCGTAATGAGGTAAACAATAAAGCAGTTGTATCATCGGCAAAGGGCTGGATGAAAAATGGAGGGGGCTACTTTGCAGAAGACAGCAACAACAGAGCGCAGAGGCATACATTGGCTCTGCGTGACGTTGCCTATATAATTAAAGCGGACGTTGCAGTAAAATCCCATTCAAGAAACAATGAAGCGGCATACTGTGACCAGTTCTACCGAAGGGTTTTTTCCGGCAAATGCTATCATATGCCGTATCTTGGCTGCCGGGAGTTTACTGCTTTCTTCTGCGACTCTGATAGAAACGATAAAGCGATTGAGATTACCGATGATCTCGGTCTTATGCTGTTTGATCAGATAATTACAGAAAACCATAAAGGCAAGATTCTCTATAAACATCACGACTCTAAAGGACACGACATAAAAAGAGGCAACGCTGTTCCAAAATTCTTCTCAGCGCGCCTTGAACATGGCATATTGAAAGTGCCAGCAGAACTTTATGAGAAAGGAGGGATGTAAATGCTTTTGCAAAGACTTGTTGAGTATTCTGAACGCAGAGAATTGCCACCTACGGGATATGATAAAACGCCAATCCGCTGGATTATAGATCTTGATTCAAAATTTCCTGTCACTCCTAATTTCATTGGCACTTTTAGTACTGGCAAGAAGAATGACAGAGGGGAGGTCAGATTAGCTCCTTTCAGAGAGCGCACAAGCACTGCTGTTAGACCAAAACTCTTTGCTGATGATGGAGAATACACATTCGGCAGAGCAAAGGAAGGGAAGAAAGGTGATCGTATCTCTCATGCAAGAAAATGTCATAAAGATTATCTCAATTTGCTTGATTTGTGCACCGTGGAAACTAAAAACTCGGCTGTTAAGGTAATAAGCGACTATCTGAAAAGATGGGATGAAAAATGGTTTCCGGACGATTTTGCTGTTGATATGAACTTTACTTTTCGTGTTGACGGACAACTTTTAATAGACAGTCCTGACATAAAATCTTTCTGGGCTAAAAAATTCTGGGAATTTACGTTAGATGAAAAAGACGAAGAAGATGTTGATAATGAAGAGA
Organism: uncultured Desulfonema sp.; assembly: GCA_964452445.1. GTDB lineage: Bacteria > Desulfobacterota > Desulfobacteria > Desulfobacterales > RPRI01 > RPRI01. The sequence continues at coordinate 3,575 of CAYVMK010000122.1, forward strand.
GTAGCGTTAATGCCCTGGAAATGGAATGTCATATTTGCGGAAAAACGTGCATACCAGTAAAGCGACATCCCTTCAAAATAAAGCCAATACCAAAAGGTAAACCAAAAGGTAACGCAATTATCTCGGCAAATAAAAACGCCTTTACATCTTTTGGACTTGAAGTTTCATTAATCGCGCCAACATGCAGTACATGCGTGGAAGATTATGCAAAAGCCGCCAATGCACTTCTGCAAGATGAAAATACCCATATTGCCGTTGGCCCGTTGGTTTATATCTTCTGGACAAAAGAGGAGACAGGGTTTTCTTTTGCCTCGGTGCTGTCAAAGCCGAATCCGTCAGACGTGCAGGCGCTTATTGAATCTACATATAAGGGGAGAGAAGCTGCTACGACTGTTGATGAGACAAAGTTTTATGCGTCCGCCTTTTCTGCAAGCGGGTCACGTGTCGCGGTAAGGGACTGGATTGAAACAACAGTATCAAACGTCAAGCAAAATCTTGCCCGGTATTTTTCATTGCAGAGGATTGTTGAACCAAATGGAGAGCCTCATAATCCATTGGGGATTTATTCACTTTCAGCAGCCACTGTTCCGCGCAAGAAAGAAAAGCCTGATTTTGACCAGCTTAATCCGAATGTGCCAAGAGCCTTGTTGAAATGCGCCCTCGATGGAAATCCACTTCCAGACTGGCTTCTCTTTCAGGCAGTGAAAAGGATAAAGGTTGAACTATCCAAACAAGTTTTCAAAATAACAAATCATGCAACAATAATAAAAATGGTTATGCTTTCAAAAGAAACAGACAAAACCATACAGGAGGGAAAAATGGAACAACTTGATTTGACAAACAAAGAGCCTGCCTATTTGTGCGGCAGACTGCTCAGGGTCATTGAATCAATTCAGTATGAAGCGCAGGGCAAAACAAATACGACCGTTGTAGGTCGGTTTTATGGGTCTGCATCCAGCGCTCCTGCCTCTGTCTTTGGCATACTTTTTCAAAGGGCGCAAGCGAATCTTGAGAAACTGCGCAAGGGGAAAGAGGGAGCTTATAAAAGCCTTCAGGCTAAGCTCTCTAATATTACTTATCCGAACCTAAAATCATTTCCGAAAACACTCAACCTTGAACAACAGGGCTTATTTGCTCTCGGCTATTACCATCAAAGGGCAAAAGATATTGGAGACGCTATAGCGTATAAGGCTCAAAAAGAAAATATGAAAAATAAAGAGGAGGAGGCTGACAATGAGTAACTCAATTATCAATGATGTAATCAAACGGCATGATTTTGTTTTGTTGTTTGATGTGACTGACGGCAACCCAAACGGTGATCCTGATGCTGGAAACCTCCCGCGCGTTGATCCTGAGACAATGCAAGGGATGGTTACAGATGTATGCCTGAAACGGAAGGTGCGGAACTGGATTGATACATATCACGGTAACGAAGAAAAATATAAAATATACATCCAAAACCGTAATTATCTTGTTGATCATAAAAAACGGGCATACGAGGAAGTGAAAGCTGAAAAGGGTTCTGATTCCAAAGTAAATGATGCACGTAAATGGATGTGCGAAAACTTCTATGATATTAGAATATTTGGAGGTGTACTTGTCGGCAAGAAGAATGAAGGATATAATTGCGGTCAAGTGAGGGGGCCTGTCCAGTTAACTTTTGGAAGGTCTATTGATCCCATTGTTCCGCTTGATATTTCTATTACAAGAGTAGCCCTTGAAAATCGCGGCGACAAACCCCGCGAAAGCGAAGACGAGAAGCCGACCACAGGAACTATGGGACGCAAAGCTCTTCTGCCATACGGTCTTTACAAGTCTCATGGATTTTTTACGCCGAGTTTTGCAAAAGATACCGGTATGTCAAACAAAGATTTGGAGCTTTTCTGGACAGCGCTTCAAAACATGTGGGATATAGACAGGTCGGCCAGCCGGGGCATGATGGCTTGCAGAGGCATTTACATTTTCAGCCATGATAATGAAAAAGGTACCGGCAATGCTCCGGCTCATAAGCTGTTGGAACTTATTGACGTGCCTGCCGTAGGTGGCTCACCGAGGAAGTTCTCGGATTACGAAAGCAAAATTAAATCTCCTGAGCCCGGTAAGTTGGATTCAGTTGGGTTCAAAGGTGTGACTTTAACTCGGTTGGTATAGGGAGCAAATATCTCATGACCAACCAAAAAGAATTCCCGCATCTCATTCCGCCCCACGGCGGCTATAAAGACCTGCAATCTTATCAGATGGCGGAGATAGTCCATGATGCTACTGTCGTGTTCTGCAACCGCTTTATCAGTATCCGCTCGCGCACTCATGATCAGATGGTGCAGGCGGCCAGAAGCGGTAAGCAGAACATAGCCGAAGGGTGCATGGCTTCAGGAACTTCCAAAAAAACAGAGCTTAAACTAATCGGTGTGGCGCGAGCCAGCCTGGAAGAACTTCTGGTGGATTATCAGGATTATTTGCGGCAGCACAATCTGCCTCTTTGGGGCAAGGAGCACATGAAAGCAAAGGAAGTCCGAGGGCTTTGCTATAGGAAGGATAGGTCGCATATGGCGTATAAAGCTTATATTGAAAACAATCCTCCGGAGATTGCGGCAAACACCATGATCTGCCTGATTCACCAGGCAAACTACCTGCTCGATCAGCAGCTCAGATCTCTGGAAAAAGAGTTTCTGGAAGAAGGCGGCTTCACCGAAAGGCTCTATCGCACCCGCTCGCAAAGAAGAAAGGCGTAGGTCTTATATGACCAATATGACCTATAAGGACCATGAAGATGACCTTATCATGCTCTCTGCTCTCCAGCACATGGTTTTCTGTCCGCGTCAGTGCGCTCTGATTCACATTGAGCAGGTCTGGGCTGAAAACCGGCAGACTGCCGAAGGCCGGATCATGCATGAGCGGGTTCACGAGGAAAACAGAGAATCGCGCGGCAACTTGCGGGTTGAATACGGAGTGCCGCTCCGAT
>CAYVMK010000123.1:0-6521 GCA_964452445.1 uncultured Desulfonema sp.
ATATCTTAATTTATCTTTATCGTTAATTTACGATATACGATATAGAAGTTCAGTGTCAAGCGTTTTTTGTTTCTGCCGCTTGCTTCCCGATCCTTTTCTGTGTGATAAAGGAAAGGAGAGGTTGGGCGAAGAACAATAAATATATTATGCAGGAAAAACTACTAATAATTCATCAGGGAGCACTGGGCGACATTGTCTCCATTTTTCCGGCAATAGTAAGGCTTAAGGAAAAATTCTGCCGGATTGACGCCATATGCAAAAAAAGCATCGGGGAACTGGCCTCTTCCCTTAAAATAACAGATAAATTCTATCCAGTTGAAGCGGCTTTTTTTTCATCGGTATTTTCCGGCAAAGCGGATCCTCGCACCGTAGATATTTTCCGGTCCTATGATGAAATAATCCTTTTTTCATATTCACAGGATCTTGAAAGAATCATCAGCGGCATGGTTAACAGAAAAATATATCGCATACATCCGCGTCCCGATGCCTCTCTGGAAATTCATATATTAAACCATGTCTTAGACCACCTTGCTGAAAACGGACTTATCCGGAATGTAAACTGGGATTCAGCCCGGCCGGGAAACGATTATTTTACGCTGCTCCCGGAACAAAAAGAGACGCCCCCTCCTTGTGATCGATTGAAAATATTGATACATCCGGGATCAGGAAGTAAAAGGAAAAACTGGGGGTCTTCCAATTTTATAAAAATATTTGAAAAGATCGAATCGCTCGGAATGAATCCGGAAATCATACTCGGACCTGCCGAACACAATCTTTCTGGAATATTTGTCAGGAGTCTTCCTGCAGGAAGTAAAATCCATATGCTGACGGATCTTTTGAATCTTATGACAATGCTGAAACAGTCGGGCGGATTTATCGGAAACGACTCCGGCATAAGCCACCTTGCGGCATTTACAGGCATACCGACTGTCGTGATATTCGGACCCTCAAGTCCGAAAAGATGGAAACCCTTTGGACGATCGGTTGAGGTTCTCCGATCGGAAATCGATTGCAGTCCCTGTTTCGAAACCGGAAAACCAGACTGCAAAGAGATGAAATGCCTTGAAGGCATAACGCCGGAAATGGTAATTAATGCATTTTTGAAAATAAAAAGATAAGAACTTTATAGTTTTACCTGCTCAAGCAGAACATTTTGCTTAAGTGTGACTCTTGCGGTTTTTGCAAACTGATCCGTTACATCCGATACAAAGATTCTTGATTTTCCGTTTTTGCTCAACAGACAATCAATATCGGGACGCTCTTTAAGAAACTTTTCCACCTTTCCCGCAACTCCTGTCGAAGAATCAATTATATTTATCCTTTTCCCGATTTTTCTTCGAATTACATGCTTTAAAAGCGGATAATGTGTGCATCCCAAAATCAGTGTATCGATTTGCCTTACTTTCAGGGGGTGGAGGTATTTTTTTACTATCATCGCTGTTTCCGGCCTGTTTATCCATCCTTCTTCAACAAGAGGAACAAGAAGAGGACATGCGACAGAATAGACCTTGGCGCCGGAATTTAAAGCCTTGATCTTTTTTTCGTAAATACCGCTTTTGACCGTTGCTCTCGTGCCTATTACTCCGATAGCCGTTTTCCGGGAAGACTCAAGGGCAAGCTTTACTGCCGGCGTGATAACCTCGAATACAGGGGCTTCGAATCTTTTTTCGACAATATCAAATGCAACGCTTGAAGCGGTGTTGCATGCCATGACAATTATCTTCGCCCCATTGTTGAGCAAAAAAGTCGTATCCTGAACGGCATATTCAATCACCGTTTCGGGACTCTTGTTCCCGTAAGGCGTGCGGGCCGTATCCCCGAAATATATGATATCATAGCCGGGAATCCTTTCCGTTATCGCCTTAACAACAGTCAGTCCGCCAATTCCTGAATCAAAAATTCCTATCATCTTTATTAATCAACTTTGTTTTTATATTGATTTATAATTTATGATCTCGTAAAAAATCCAAGTTTTCACCACGAAGGGCACGAAAAGCGCAAAGGGGGAAAACATATAATATTTTTTAGCTTCGTGTACTTCGTGATCTTCGTGGTTTTAAAAACCTATATCTTAAAAAGGAATGCCAGTGAATCATAACCATAATCCCCCCGGCCCGGCCATGAATCAGGATATATTCAGACTCGGCCTTTCAGTCGAAACCATATCCGCCTATCTTTTATGCTGCAGCTTTTCCGATGATGGAGCCGTCATATCCACCAAAAATCTTCTCGGAGTATGGAACGGCGCCAGAGAGGCTCTTTTTGACGGAATAAAAGAGCTGGAAAAAAGGAACATCCTTCTTAAAATAATATCCGGTGGAGAAGATAAAAATGTTTACAAGCTGACGGAAAATAAAAACTGGAAACTATGACGGCTTCGTAAAAAGTCATTCTGCTGTGTTGCGCTTCATTCCCGACCTGTTGAATTCTCGCTGCGCGAGACGGCAGAGCCGATTCAACAGGGTGAATCATTGCAGCGTACCAAAAAGTACGCTTCATTCCTCAAGATTTGCGCGCCTTGCATAATGAGCTTTTTACTTTGCCGTCTGAATCTGGACTTGTTACGAAACCATCAAACTATGATTTACCGTTTTTGGACAGCTCCCGCACGACACACTCTCTTACAAGATTTGCAGGCACATCCGTACGAATGCCGGGACACATTCCGGCCATAACATACCAGTTGTCCGTATCGGCCAGAACGCTTTTTATAAACGGCCATTGCCGACACATGCGCGGCTTAACGGAATGAATCATACACATTTTTTCCCAGAACACGCAATATCCGTTCCTGCCCCTAGCAAGCACAGGTTTTCCGCCGGACATTTCGCAATACTGCGATACAAAGCTTTCATGATCGGCCTTAATATACCCCGCTATGGCATCAATATCATCCTTTGTTACGAAAGTCCCGCCGTAGCCTTTACAGCAATCGCCGCACATTGTGCATTTGAATATATCATCCGGCTGAACCGCCTTAGACTGCATGCCTTGTCTCCATGGCCCTTCTCAATGTTACCTGATCCACATACTTAAGATCACCGCCTATCGGAACACCGGATGCTATGCGGGTGACCTTTACCGGATATCTTAAGAGGCATTGAGCAATATAGGAAGCGGTGGCCTCACCTTCAACACTTGTGCCCGTTGCAAGTATAATTTCTTTGATTTTTCCCTCCCTTGTTCTTTCTATAAGTTCCCTGATCCTTATATTATCCGGCCCAACACCATTCATGGGGGATAAAACCCCCGAAAGTACGTGGTAGAGCCCTTTAAAAGAGCCTGATTTTTCTATTGCAACCATGTCTGCCGGCTGTTCAACCACGCACAGCAGGGAAGTATTTCTGGACGGATCGCTGCAGGTATGACAGGTCTCTGTTTCACTCAATGCAAAACAGAGACTGCATATCCTCACCTTTTGCCTTATATCCAGTATACCGGCTGCAAGCTGTTCGGCTTCTTTAAGCGGGGAATGCAGGATATGTATTGCAAGGCGTTCGGCGGTTTTTTCTCCAACACCGGGAAGCTTCGCGAGATTTTTTATCAGATTCATAATAGACAGCGGGTAGTGCATAAAACGCCTCAAATATGACGGCTTTGTAAAAAGTCATTCTGCTGTGTTGCGCTTCATCTTTCGCCATTGCAGCGTACCAAAAAGTACGCTTCATTCCTCAAGATTCGCGCGCCTTGCATAATGAGCTTTCTACTTTGCCGTCTTAATTTATATTTACAACGAGTTCATCAAATATGGTCGGACGGGAAATTCCGCATCAAATAAATCACATAAGTCCCGGGATACTGATGCCTCCGGTTAATTTGCTCATCTCCTGGGAAACCATTTCCTGGGATTTGGACAGAGCATCGTTAACAGCAGCAAGAATGAGGTCCTGAAGCATTTCCACATCATTTGGATCAACAACCTCTTTTTCTATCCGTATGGAAACGATCTGCTGTTTACCGTTTGCCTGAACTTTAATCATGCCTCCTCCGGAAGCTGCTTCAACAGTTCTTAAAGCCAGCTCTTCCTGCAGCTTGACCATGCCGGCCTGGAGCTTCTGGGCCTGCTTCATCATATTCCCGATTCCCTTCATTAAGAATTCCTCCTATAAAATCTTTGCATCAAGCACCATGCCCTGAAAAATTTCTACAGCATCAGTGACAAGGGGATTATTCAGCGCTTCATTTATCAATTGGTTCGATTCGGTTTTTTTTAGGGCTGCTTCCCCTTCAGCCGTTTTCTTCTCTTCAAGAACAATTTCGACCTTTTTCCCAAAAAACTCCCGGCATACCTTCTTTAATATCTCCATGTTTTTACTGTTTTTAATCCTGCTCAAATTGAAACCATTCCCGTCAACTTCTATCTCAAGCCTGTTTCCGGCTATTGCTTTGATCGAACATTTTGTCATATTTGCAGCAAGCGAAGGATGTTTTTCGGAAATAACCGCAAACAGTCTTTCCCATGTTCTTATAAAATCATTGCTTTCTTCAGGGGCAGTTGCCGTTTGAGGCGCTTTGGCGCCGGCCTCATATCCCCGTTTTTTATATGGGTCAACAGCCTTTTCGGATATCCCGGTTTTTAAGTATTCATTCTCATTATTTTCATAAACCGTTCCTGTTTCAGAAATTTTATTCCTGCGCGCTGCAGGAAGCTTTTGCCTGAGCCCGTCGATTTTTTCAATAAGAAGATCGATCGGCAATGCAGGCTTTATCCGAAACATGCTGAAAAAAACCATTTCAAGGGAGAGTTTCGGGTTCGGCGAAAACCTCACAGCCGGTTCTTCCCTGTAAAAAAGATCAAAAATCTGGTTTAAAAAGGTTGACGGAACATCTTTCACCTGTTCTTTCATCAGGTTTATTTCATGAGAAGGTAAATTAATGAGCTTATTTACATTCTTATCCATTTTTACGACAATCAGATTCCTGAAATGCTCCATAATATCCGAATAGAGTTCTTTAATATTATGGCCGTTTTCATAGAGATCATCAAGAGAGTCGAGAAGCACATTGATATCCGATCTCAGGATAGCTTCGGAAATCTTAAAAATTATCCTTCTGTCGACAATACCAAGAATATTAAGCAAATTCTCGTCAGTAGCCGGACCATCGGAACAGCTCAAAACAAGATCAAGAAGGCTTAAGGCATCCCTCATGCTGCCCCCGGCCGCACGGGCAATCGACAGCAGACTCTCCTCTGAAACTGCGACACCTTCTTTTCCGCAGATAGAAGCCATTTGTCCCGTAATCAAATCAAGACTTATTCTTTTAAAATCATGCCTCTGGCATCTTGATAAGATAGTTACCGGAATTTTGTGAGGTTCTGTTGTTGCGAAGACGAACATGACATGAGGGGGGGGCTCCTCAAGGGTTTTTAACAGAGCATTAAACGCAGGCGTGCTGAGCATGTGAACTTCATCTATTATATAAATCTTATATTTGCTGTATGCAGGTTTATATTTGACATTATCCCTGATGTCCCGGACATTCTCAACACCATTATTTGATGCTCCGTCTATTTCAAGCACATCAACTGAATTCCCCGAAGTAATCTCGGTGCACGACCTGCATACATTGCATGGAGCCGGCGTCGGGCCATTTATACAATTCATGGCTTTTGCCAGTATGCGGGCAACCGTCGTTTTCCCGGTACCTCTGGGGCCGGAAAAAAGGACGGCATGCGCAACCCGGCCGGCCAGTATTGCATTGGTTAAAGTCCGGGTAACATGCTCCTGGCCTGTAACAGTATCAAAAGTTTGAGGACGATACTTGCGGGCAAAAACGAGATAGGACATAATAAAGTTTCCCTGTGACAACAATTAATGAGACTTTTGCATAACATCTGATCGGGGACTTCAAACCAGAAACCATTTTTTGGCGGAGAGAGAGGGATTTGAACCCTCGGCGCCGCTTTTGGCAGCACACACGATTTCCAGTCGTGCTCCTTCAGCCGCTCGGACATCTCTCCAATAAAAAATCAAACCAAAATATATGCCGTTTCTCCACTCTTGATGAACTCGTAAAAAGTCCGCCAATCTTACCGTGAAACCTTTGTTTACATCCGATCTAAAGCCATATCGGGGTATAAGAGTTATTCAAAGCTCGCACAGCAGTCCGATATAAATTGCTGGCGGAGAGGGTGGGATTTGAACCCACGATCCCGTTTTTGACAGGATACCGCTTTTCGAGAGCGGGGCCTTCAGCCGCTCGGCCACCTCTCCTTTAACCCTCAGTATTTTAACGGTGGTTCCAATATAACGTTTGGACGTCGGCTGTCAATGAAGTTCTTTATATTCTTTTTATCACATATACAACGCATTTTTGTAACTATTCAGATAGGCACAGAGGGGCAAAGGCACAGAGGCACAAAGGAAAATGAAAACATATAGAGATCTGCAAGTCTGGCAAAAATCAATGACTTTAGTTGCACATTTTTTAAACAAACATCTTTTAACTTGAACTGTCACATTCTTTCTAGTATAACGTTTCAAATAAATATATACAAATAAATCGTATTAGTTTATAAT
>CAYVMK010000124.1:0-6506 GCA_964452445.1 uncultured Desulfonema sp.
TGTGGTGGGTGTGTTTGGTTTGGGGTGTAATTACCACTGATTTTAAGATTGGTGCAGGACCTCCGGTACAACATTTCCAGGCCATTCTGCAAAAAGCGTACGATCAGCATATAGGCCCTTATGCTAAATAGAAAAACATGAAATCATTCATGGGATCCCGAAATTACATGAAAAATACTCGCTTACCATTGAACTGAAACCCGATCGGTTAACATCTACTTGAAAGGGCGACATGATAAAAAAGACTTTGATCTTTTCCGCAACAATACTGGCAGTCATCATCCTTGCAGCCTGTCAATCACCGGCTGCCAAAACCGTAGCCACATCAACTGTGCAAGTGACACCTTCCAGCACTTCAGTTCCGACCATCATTGAATACCAGAATAACGAATACGGTTTTAGCTTCTCGTTACCAGTCAGTTGGAAAGGATATTCCATCATCACCGACATATGGCGGGGCTACGATAATGGAAATAGTGAAATAACCGTTGAGCAAGGCCCTATAATCTCCATTAGGCATCCTCTTTGGGCTTCTGAAAATCCATATCAGGATATTCCAATCATAGTCTTTACTCTTGCCCAATGGAATTCGCTTCAGCAAGGAGACTATAGTGTCAGCGCAGGGGGAATTTATGCCGAGCTTGGACGCAATGCTAAATACGTATTTTCACTATACTCGCGTTACAATTTCGTTGCCTTGCCAGGAATGGAAGAAGTGAAAACAATTCTAGAGGGAAATCCTCTTCACATACCATGATGAGTTTGATAGGTTTGTTATTACTGCCTGTGCTGTAAAGAAATGAGCCCGGATATTAGGTGGAACATACAGCGAGCCGAACAAGACCGCTCGTAAAACCTCTAAAACATTTTATCTGTTTTTTTTCTTGCATTTGAGATATAACTTCTGATTTGTCAGAATTTTTTTTTGCTCCCTATCAGACACCTTCCGCTATTTTGGTTACAAAGAACCCAAAGGACAAAATGAATAGACTCAACCGGCGCTTTCTTATTTATGTATTAATCGGTCTCGCTTTTGGGGTGATTGATTGGTTCTACCTGAATTGGCTGGCACACATTTCATGGGGCAGCCTGGGGCAATCTATTCTGGTTTTGCCCATCATTCTACTGATGAATTATGGCATCTGGCTCCTTCCCATCATACCGATGGTAACTTTTGAAGTCCGGTACGCAAATAAGATTATTTTCCCCATGCTGGCTGGCTCACTCACCTGGTGTTGTGCTATTTTCAGCTATTATATCTATTACGCCGTATTGCTCTCAACAGGGAAATTGATCAATCTTGAGCACCTCAATATTTTTGGGGAGAAATATGACACCTTTTGGCCGGAATACTGGCAAATGTTCAAAAGGATCATTCTCAACCAATTCCTTGAATGGATCATTATCGCCATTGTTGGCGGTGCTGTGATTGGTGCACTGACCTTTGGGATCCTCTACAATAAAGCCCATACCTCTACAGGAATTTCTAATATACAAAAGACAAAAGATTGATAAAGATATTATTAAATGAAAAATGATTTTTCACAGCATATTGAAAGGGTGACATGATTAAAAAGACTTTGATCTTTCTAGCAATAGCAATAATGGCGATGATCATTCTTGCTGCCTGCCAACCGCCGGCTGCCACAACCGAAGCGACATCAACCGTGCAAGTGATTGCCACCGTTACGTCAGCTCCAACCATCGTTCCGGCCACCCCTTCTATTACCATCGTTCCATCCCCAGAAATCTTTTCAGACGAAGCCGCCGGGAATCTCTATGAAACGGTTCTATCGATCCCAGCAGGTAAGACAGGATTGCCTTACCTAGGAGTGGACATTCCCGGTATGGAAATTACCGGGCCGAACGCATTTGCCATTCTTTCGGATGGACGGTACGTGATCGCCGATCTGATCGACAATCGTTTGTGGATCTTTAGTCCCGCCGGTGAACAACTCAAGATCATCGATTTATACACGGTAGGGATCATGAACGTCTCTGATATGCAAGTATATAACGACGAACTATATGTATTGGAAATCTATCTTAATCCACCGCTTCATTACCGTATCAATCGTCTGTCATTAGAAGGAGAACTCAAAGCTTATTATGACATTCCTGAAGGGCACCATCAGGAAAATGGTTTAATGGGTTTTATAATCGACTGCAACGGGAAAATATTTCTTGATTTGGAAGGACGATTGCTTCCTCTCACCATTGCAGATGTGACCTTGACCCCATCTTCAAGCGAAGATAATTATGAATGCAATGGCAAAACCTATTTTGTTCATGAGACTAAACGTGGGGAAAAACCCAAATTAACTGCAGGATCTTTCACCCTCGAAACCTCTTTAACCTTTGGTTTTGGAAGTTTATCTCTGCTTAAGGTTTTACCTGATGGAAGCTTTTTTGTTGTTCGGTCTGATGTCGTTAATGATCAAGTCATTCAGGTTGACGATACAGTTCATTACTTTTCGGCGGGGGGTGTACAGCTCGGTATTGCTCGGGTGCCGGTAGATGAGCGCTATTACTATGTCATGCGTAATCTAACTGTCGGTCCAGATGATAATGTCTACTGTCTGTTGCCTAAACCAGATTCCCTCAAAATCTTGCGTTTGAAATTCTACCCTTCGCTGGAACCTCTGCTGCCCGGTGTGGAACCTCCTACGATAACATCGGATGCTTCTCTGTAACAAACCAAGGGCACTGACCTGCTGTGGTCAGCCACTGCAACCTTTTCCAGACTCGGTAAAATGTATAAGGTTTACGACGAATAGTAAAATTAATGAGTGAGGTATAGTATGGCTCGAAAAGAGTTGACCCGGTTTGAAGATTGGGAAGCAGAAAAACTAAAAAACCCTGATTTTGTAGCGGCAACTGAAGCACTCGAACCTGGATATCAGATCGCTAGGCTGCGCATTTTACGCGGCTTGACTCAAACCCAATTAGCCGAATTGGTTGGTACACGCCAACCCTCGATTGCACGTTTGGAAAATGGATCGAGTGTTCCAAGTATTTCTTTCTTACAAAAAGTAGCCGCAGCATTGGATGCAAGAATCGAAGTCAAGTTGGTGCTGGGGGAAAAGTAAGTTTTCCGCACATTTAATTGGATACCGTTTTGAATAATTTTCAAGAGCAGATGGAATACTTGATGGAGTATTTCATTGTTATTAACCCGGACGCACTTGATTACTCCAAATCTTTTACAATCTTTCGAAGTCGCCAGGGTCGGTAATCTCTCACCTCAACACACATATTGATATGGTTGGGTCCAAGAGTTGACCCCTCAGGTGGTGGCAGATTATTGTGAATATGACCATGCAGATTAATCCAACCATCTTCAAGCGGGACTACAGGCCAGTGGGAAAAGATCAACTTTACTCTATTATTAAACTCAACTTGAATTGGTGTATTAATAATGCTCACTCCGTGAGATTCGTATCGGATTCGATTTAGTCGATCATGATTGCCACGGATTAAAATTATTCTACCGTTCAATATTTCGGTAAGAATATCAAAATTACTTCTTTTTCCAAATGCAAAATCACCCAAGTGTAGGACGGTATCCTCTGTGGAAATTAAATCATTCCAGTTTTTGATGATTAGTTCTTGCCAGTTATCTGGCCGGTTACAATATCTTCCTACATTCATATGAAAGAAGTGTGTGTCAGAAATGATCCAAGTGTCCTGGGTAATTTGAAGTGTGTTGTTTGTATCCATTATCTAAGTATAGTTTACGAGTTTTTTTGTTAGGTAAACTGGCGGGTTTGGTTTTGTTGACAAATTACTAAGGTGAGATTATAAACGGGCAGTCCAAGGATTATTGCTCTCGATTTTTTGTTACGATCTATGAAGCAATTTAATCTATTATGCAGTCAACCTATGCATGAGTCAATTAATTCGATTATAAGTCTTTCTGCTTCTTCAACAAAAAAACCTTCTTGCTCTCGTGTTTTTATTAAATACTCTTTTTCACGAGCAATCGTAATAAATTGAGCTTTTTGAATTAACTCTTGAACAATTCCTTTTTCATAAGGGTGAAGCGATTCTCTAGTCGGAAAATAATCCAGATCAAAGTCCAGAATAAATGAGTCCTTCGGTAGTAAAAATTTCGTATCTGTAATATAAGAGTCCTCTAAACGGTTCAACCGGTATGCTAATAGCGACTTATAAACACCTTCATATGGATTTGGTTTTATTTGCTGTGGGGCTAGATTAAAAAAATTCTCGGTAATGTAATAATCAATATCATAATCATTATGAGTCTGTTCTACAGTAATCACTTGGGGACGAATGATATACCCGAATTCCATAGCAGCGCGGATGAATTCATCATTTGCTAATAATTTAGCAGCAGAAATGATCGAATTAATGGATGTTGAGTCAACACTTTTTAAAAATTTGTTTCGAAATTCTTCGGTCCTTCTGAATTGATACATTTCTTTTGTTTTCTTATGCGCATACAAATTGAATGCTTGCCGTGTGTCTGTATGATAATCGAATGTAACTAAAGTATAAGGTTGCCTATTCGCCAAGGAATAATATGCCCATATAGGGAGAACATATTGGTGGTAGTCAACAATAAAAACCTCCTTTCCTTTTACCAACAGTATTTTCAAATTTGAAAAATCATTATTTTTAAAGAATGCCTGTTTATGAATATCTGTAGCCATTATCCTTTCACTTCCTACTTTAAGGGGGTAAGTTTCATCCGAACAGCGGCACAACAAATTTACAACCTTATTATCAGGGAAAACTTTGTAAATCATTTAGTTTGTTGCGCGAGTTTTTCAAGAATCTTTCGGTCTCTTTATGGCTCATTGCTTATGTGAACTGTTATTGCTTTCCTTCCTGCATCTGTTATAGTCCATATCCCTTTGGGCGAATCGTTTGCCATTAACCCATCTTTCACGAGTGCATTCCTTGCCCATTGAACAGTGTTCCGCCAGCGTGGAAAGGAAGGAGCAGATAATAATGGCTGTTTATCATAGTCATTTAATGCGCTTGCCATTAATTTCTCTATTTGGGCGATGACATCTGTTATGTTGGCGGTCCCCCCAAAGTGAATAAGGGATTCCAGAATTGGAGTTTTGAATTCTTCTTCTGGGGTACGCAGCCCACGTTTTAATTTGCTCTTCTGTCTTTTACTGGATCGTTTTCGTTCGACGGATGTTTTTGGACCTATTTGTGACTCCAGCGCGCGCCATTCAATTTGAAGATCCTTGATCTTTCCTCTAAATAAGATCGTAGCCTCAGCTTTCTCAAGCAATAGACGAGCTTTCTTGTGATCGGAGAGGGAGAACTGATGAGATCCTTCCTGGTTGAGCTCTTCAATAGCAGTTTCAATCTCTTCCAATAGGATTTCGAATGCAGATGAGACTTCGTTTTCCACCATTTTCATCTCCTTATACATTATTTCAGAATTGACTTATTTCAGGAACTTTTCCCCATTAGGAGCCAGTATAGCCATTGGCAATCGGTAAAATTCTTGTTGCGGTATAGATAATTATTGGAACCCAGAGGTTCTCTTTTGAAAATGAAGCACAAAGGTAAGGTGACCTTTTTCCGGTGTCAGCCAACAATTCTTGCTTTGTACCAACCTCTGCGCCAGCTTTTCTAAGTTCACTAAATAATGATAATCCAGCCCCCTGATCCAAATCAAATTCTGACATCGTTGGATGTAGTGTTTCATGTTTGTCAAAACACTCTTTGGGGTAGGCTTGTCGAAGTTCTGCGTAGAACCTGCGAGGATTGTCTGGAATAGGTTGAATGGCCAGACGCAACCCATGTTTGAGTCTATCAAAGGTATTGTATTCTTTCTGTATTTCAAGAGTTCTGATGTCTCTTTCCCCAGTAATGAATATTGCATACCCTAAACGGATATCAATCCTATCGTCTGTAACGTGAAAAGGAATTACCTTTCCAATGGATCTTTTTTTGCTGACAGTGTAATTTTCGTAACTCTCTGGAGATCTTTGTCGAATGGTTACTGTTCCAAGTGTAATAACATCATCCACCATAATAATTTCCCCTCCTTTTGGTTTCTGTCAAAGACAGTTACACTTCCCCTGCATTCACTACTACAGCAAATGGTACATCCAAAGCTTCAAAATGTTTTTTACCGCAGCGGACTTTATCAGCCTCGCTGTTGCGTAATTGCATGAAATCGCGTGTGCCCTTGGTTTCGCGTATCAGGTAAAGGGTCTGATCGTCTTCTTTGACGATGGCCCAATCTGGATTGTACTTGCCAACCGGGGTATCGATCTGGAACCAACCAGGCAACTTGACGAACAGTTTGATATCTTCACGTTGATCTAACTGACGAGCAAACTCGCACTCCACTTCAGAATCATATACAACATATTCGTAAATGGATTTGTCAACCTTTAGGGAATTGAGATAATTAACGATCTCTTCGTTCTTGAAAAGCAGCATTTCCCATTCAGAATCAGGGTCGCTGCCCGGTATTTTTTCATATTTGATGCCATCCACTAGTAAGCGGTGCA
>CAYVMK010000125.1:0-6468 GCA_964452445.1 uncultured Desulfonema sp.
AAATCCCCAAAAAGCTCATTAAGTGAGCATATTTGGACTTTTTACGAAGCCGTCAATAGAAGAAATAATATGAAAGGACATTTACAGATTTCCGAAAATTTTTTCGGAGGAACGGGCATTCCTCCGAAAACCATGGTTTTAACATTCGGCGTTTCCTTTGCGTGTCATGCCATATTAATCGGAGCCATGTTTTTTCTGCCTGAATACAGGAAGCCATCAGGCAACCCTTTTCCTTCCGCAATAAACGTGAGCCTTGTTTCACTGCCTGCAGCGCCGACCGGCCCCCCGGCAGGCAGCGCCCCTGTTGCCAAAGAGGCAATTCCTGCGCAAGCTGAAAAAGCGGTGGAGCAAAAAGCGATCAAGGCTGAAGCTTCAATACCTGAAAAAATTTCAAAACCGGCCGTAAAGGTCGAAAAAAAAGTTTCTTTAAAACCTGAAATTTCAACAAAAAAAAAAGTTGAGACTGCCGATTTAATAAAGAATGCCGTAAAAAATATTGAAAAAAAAGTCGGAGAATCGAGACCGGCATCAGTCTCAGATGCAATTGAGAAGATGAGTGACCAGGTTGAAAACACAAACAGGGTTAAAGGTGCAGGCATTCCGGGAAGCGGAGTAAAGGGATCTTTCCCGGGAATAACCGGCGGGACCGGGAGCGGGGCAGGCAGTTCTTTTGGGGTTCTCGATATATATAAGGCTGAGATATATTATAAAATTCAGCGGAATTGGGCATATTCGGAGCAGTTGGGAGGAAAGGGCGCCGATTCCATGGCTGTCCTTGTGATAAAAATCATGCCAAGCGGTGAAATAAGCGACATCCGGTTTGAAGGAAAATCAGGAAATAGTTATCTGGACGATTCGGCGTACAGGGCCATACAGAAATCAAATCCTCTTCCCCCTGTTCCTGAACAATATGGCCGGACATACTACGAGGTCGGCCTGCGTTTCGGGACAGCCGGCCTGAAACAAAAATGATGGCTTCGTAAAAAGCCGTAAAAGTATAATAATTTTATAAAACCACGAAGAGCACGAAGTACACGAAGCTGAAAACATTATATATTCAATTTCTTTCTTCGTGATCTTCGTGGCCTTCGTGGTAAAGTTTGTTTTTTTATTAAGCTGTAAAAAATAATGTTGCAGTAAAAGGGTGAAAGGACCGGTTGATGACATATTTTCGTATTATTTTTATTGCCTTTACAACAGTCATTATTTCATTGACGGGTCCGGCGGAAAGCCTTGCCGGATATGACTATATAGATATCAACAGTCCTTTTCTCAGGAAGATACCGATAGCCGTTCCGCTGTTTAAGGCAAAGGCGGAATCAATCAACGATTCCAATATGCAAATGTCCCTGAAAGCATCCGATATGCTTTCAGGGATGCTTGATTTTACAGGATATTTCAAGATGCTTGACAGGCAAAGCTTTCTTGAAGATCCTTTAAAAGCGGAAACAACCGCATCTAATATTGATTTTCACAACTGGACTGCCGTAGGCGCGGAGCTTCTCGTAACCGGTGAGTTTCAGATAAGAGGCGATGTTTTTGAGATCGAACTGAGGCTGTTTGATACAATAAAATCAAGCCGGCTTATAGGAAAGAAATACACAACAGGCGTAAATGATTTAAGGGGTGTTATGCGCCTTTTTTCAGGCGAGATTGTCTTTTACCTTACAGGCAACAGGGGGGTTTTTGACAGCCGGATCGCGTTTGTATCGAACGGCACGGGAAACAAGGAGATATATACATGCGAATTTGACGGGGTAAATATCAGGCCGTTTACCCGGAATAATGCAATCACTCTTTTTCCCGCATGGTCATCCGACGGCCAATGGATTGCATATACTTCATATTTGAAAGGGAAGCCCGACCTTTATATAAAAAATGTTGATGACGGCAGCATATCGGTTGTCGCAAACAAAGGAATAAATATAACGCCTGCCTGGGCACCGGGAAAGTTTGAGCTTGCAGCGACCCTTTCATATTCCGGAGACCAGGATATTTACCTTATGACCGGAAACGGAAAAGTCATTAAAAAGTTGACAAATGAGCGGGGAAGTGATGTATCTCCATCATGGTCTCCTGACGGAAAAAAAATGGCCTTTGTTTCAAACAGGTCCGGAACCCCCCAGATATATGTGCTGGATATCGATTCGGGTTATGCCGAAAGGCTGACATTTAACGGCAGTTACAATACCCAGCCGATCTGGTCGCCGAAAGGGGATAAGATAGCATATTCCGGAATGAACGGAGGGAGACATAATATTTATCTTATTGGCCTTGATGGAAAAGATCCGGTTCAACTGACCCGTAATGGAGGAGATAACGAATCTCCGTCATGGTCTCCTGACGGGAGCCTTATTGTGTTCAGTTCAACCCGTGAGGGGTCTTCAAGAATATATGTGATGACTTCTTATGGAACTGATCAGAGGCGTCTTTTTGCAATATCCGGCGAACAGACGAACCCCAAATGGTCGCCGGCAGGGCTTAAATATAAATAACCCTATAACTCTAAGGAGGTTTTAAAAATGAAGAAAAAAATGTGGATTGTCTTGGCTCTTTTATGTGTGATTTCAGTATTTTTGTTTACCGCTTCATGCTCAAAACAGACCGTAAAGGCTGATCTCCAGGATGTCAAGGATGCGGCTAAACCAGCACCTGCTTCTGTTGCTTCTGCTCCGGCACCCGCGCCTGCGCCGGTTGTTCAGAAAGATCCCGAACCGGTCGGACCTTCTGTGGAAGAAATAGCTGCAAGAGAAAAAGCGGCGGCATTGAAGGCCATGGTAAACGAAGATGTTTTCTTTGATTACGACAGCGCCGTTCTCAGCGCTGCAGCCCAGGATGTCCTGAAAAATAAATCGCTAATCCTTGGGAAATATTCCGGAGTTTCGGTAACAATCGAAGGACATTGCGATGAGCGCGGAACTAACGAATATAACCTTGCTCTGGGGGAGAGGCGCGCTGAAAGCGCAAAGAACTTCCTTGTCAGTCTTGGAGTAAATTCTTCCAGATTAAAAACAATCAGTTACGGGGAAGAGAAACCTTTAGATGCAGGCCATGATGAAAGCGCCTGGGCGAAGAACAGAAGAGCCCACTTTGTAACTGAATAGTTATTTAAGGCTTTATAAAAAGTCCGAAAGCGCATTCCCCGCTGCGTGCGGCGGTGAGATTCAAAGCTCTTCAAAGGTCTCTATGAAACATAAAATTTTCATAATCCTTTTTCTTGTCTTTTTTTCCGGTTTCGGATGCGCTCTCAAGAAGGATGTGGTTACGCTCGATAACCGCGTCGGTGAACTGAGGCTGCGTGTTGTTACCGCTGAAAACGATATTTCACGGCTGAAATCGAGGTCGGAGGAGGTAGCAAAGCGGACCGACGAGTTAACGGCAACCGGAGAGGAAAAGGAAAAAAACCTGCGGGGTCTGACTGCCGGGCAGTATGCTGAAATCGAAGCGCTTAAAGAAAAAATTCAGATATTAAGCGGAAAACTGGAAGAGGCCGATCACCTTTTAAAACAAAAATTGAAAATCCTGGAAGAGACCGATAAAAAGATAGACGGACGACTGACCGGGACTGAAGAGATCTCAGGCGCATACAAGGACAGGATCGCCCGGTTGGAACAGTATCTGAGCCTTGACGCCAGGGAAAAGACCGCAACGCCGGTTCCCGTGGCCGGAACGGACGGAAAAAAAGAGGGCGCCGAAGATGAAATATACACTTCTGCCATCCGGCTATATGACGGGGGAAAATACGCTGCTGCCCGTGAAAAATTTCAGGAAATGCTGACAAAATATCCTGATTCAGATAAAGCCGATAACTGCCGGTTCTGGATCGGCGAAAGCTTCTATCAGGAGAAATGGTATGAAAAAGCCATCGTGGAATATCAGAAGGTGATAGAAAAATATCCCAAAGGCAACAAAATGCAGGCCGCGCTGCTGAAACAGGGGCTTTCTTTTTATAATCTCGGGGATAAAGAAAACGCCGGGCTTGTCTTGAACGAGCTTATTCAAAAATATCCGAAATCAAATGAAGCCAAGATCGCCGCAAAGAAGCTGAAAGGATTTAATTGAGTTTTGGCTTTAAATCCTCACAGGGCATAAGATGATAAAGATCATCGGCATAGATCCCGGCCTCTCTTCAACCGGTGTGGGAATTATCGTCGGGAGAGGGGTTAAAATCATGCAATATTCTTTCGGCAGCATCACTACTTCAAAAAATCATACACTGCCGGAGCGTCTTAACCATATCTACTCAAAATTGCTTTCCCTCCTTGAAAATGAAAAACCCGACATCATGATGATAGAAGATATCTTCTCCCTTGAAAAATATCCGAAGTCAGGGATAAACCTCGGTAAAGTAACCGGCGTTATTCTGCTGTCGGCGTACAGGGCCGGTATATCCGCAACCGAGGTGGCAGTGCGCGAAGTGAAGCATGTTCTGACGGGTAATGGGAATGCGGGCAAGGAGCAGCTTGAACTTACAGTGAGGCGTTTCTTAAAATCGGAGAATCCGATAAGACCTTATCATGCTTCGGATGCAATTGCCCTGGCTCTTTTGGGTTTGTTCCGCTATAATGACAATATGAAAGCGTGATGGCTTGGTGGCTTCGCAAAAGGTACATTTTTACCACGAAGGGCACGAAGAGTACGAAGGAGGAAAAAAGATATATAATCTTTTAAGTTTTACCTGCTTCGTGTTCTTCGTGGTTTAATAAAATATGATTGTCTCATAAACAAAATAAAATATAGTTACTTCTGTTAAAGCAGTTTGGAGAAGCAATTCATGATAGGGTATCTTGAGGGAAAGCTGTTAAAGAAAGAGAACGATCGGATACTCTTGCTTACAAACCATGTGGGATATGAAATCATGCTTCCCCAGATTGTGATGGAAACATTGAATACAAGGTCGATCGGTGATGAGATAAGCCTTTATATATATTTTCAGCAGTCCGAAAGACAGCCGAAGCCGGTATTGATAGGCTTTAACCTTGAGATCGAAAAGGAATTTTTTCAGCATTTCATATCTGTTGAAGACATAGGGCCTTTAAAGGCTGTCAAAGCCCTGTGTATGCCCGTCCGCGATATTGCAAGGGCCATAGAATCAAAAGATGCCGCAAAGCTGATGCAGTTGAAAGGTATCGGAAACAGGACGGCGCATAAAATAATAGCCACGCTTGAAGGGAAGATGGATAAATTTGCCCTGATCCGGAAGCAGGAACAGAATCAGGAGCCTGCCGCGGAAGATTTGGCGCAGAAAGTAATCGATGTGCTTGTGTCACAGCTTGGCTATAAATTATCGGATGCAAAGACCATGGTTGCTGAAGCAATGAAGCGTAACAAATCGATTTCCGGTCCCGAAGAGCTCTTTGAAGAAGTATACCGGGGAGAGGCGCCCTGATGTCGGATGAGATTATGACATATTCTTCCGGAGGGGAAGAGATACTTTCGGGTTCCTGCCTTTCCGGTGATCATGAGCCTGAAATACTCTCCCTGCGTCCCAGGTTCATATCGGATTACATAGGCCAGGGCGAGGTCGTCGAGACCCTTAAGATCGCAATTGAAGCGGCAAAACAGCGAGGGGAGCCGATTGATCATGTTCTTTTTCACGGGCCGCCAGGCCTGGGAAAAACTACTCTCGCCCATATTATTGCCAATGAAACAGGCTCCAATCTTACCGTTACATCAGGGCCTGCGCTTGAAAAAGGAGGAGATCTCATAGGCATCCTCACGCATCTGGAGGAAGGGGATATCCTGTTTATCGATGAAATTCACCGCACCCCGAAGACGGTTGAAGAGTTCCTCTATCCCGCGATGGAGGATTTTGCCATTGATTTCGTGTTCGACAAGGGAGTTAATGCGCGCAGCCACAGGTACCGCCTGAAACGCTTCGTACTTATAGGCGCCACGACAAGAGTCGGGTTGCTCTCCGCGCCTTTGAGAGAGCGTTTCGGAATATTCAGGACTCTTGATTTTTACAGCGAAAAAGAGCTTATGGTTATTGTCGGGCGTTCGGCCTCGCTCCTGAAAGTTGAAATCGGTGAAGATGCCGCCTGTGAACTGTCGATGCGTTCAAGGGGCACTCCGAGAATCGTCAACAGGCTCTTAAAGCGCGTGAGAGACTATGCCCAGGTCAGGGGGGACGGTGTGATCAACAGAAAAACCGTTCAGGAAGCGCTTGCGCTTGAAGGTGTTGATAAGAAAGGGCTCACAACTCTCGACTGCCGGTACCTTAAAACGGTAATCGAATTTTATAAAGGCGGACCTGTAGGAATAGAGGCAATTGCTGCAACCCTGCAGGAGGAAGCGGACACGCTTGTGGACGTTGTTGAACCGTTTCTTCTGAAAATAGGTTTTGTTGTCAGAACATCTTCAGGCAGAAAGGCGTCCGAAGAGGCTTACAGGCATCTAGGGTATGTTGTTGAGTGAAGAGTGAATAGTGGATCGTGAATCGCGGATCGAAAGTAATTGCCACGAAGA
>CAYVMK010000126.1:0-6435 GCA_964452445.1 uncultured Desulfonema sp.
ATCCTTCTTGATATTCATCTTGAGGAGGATGCTCCCTCAGGACTCATAAAAGTCGAGTCGGCGCTCAGTAATGCAAAAGATTTTTTCACAGGGCATCAAACAACCCAGCTTTATCAGCATGCCGCAAGATTCTGCAGAAAAATGGGGTATGTGCAAAAATCCCTGGAATACCTCAATCTGACCTTCAGCCTCTCTCCGGTACAGAATGACCCACTGGTGCAAATGGGACATACGGCCGTTATTGACGCGCTCCGGGAAGGCAACCAGGATCGCGCTTTCCAGCTTGCAAAACAAAATATTGAGAGCACATGGAAAATATCCCTTGCCGAAAAAGCGGGGCTGTGGTTCGGAAAAAGCAAGACCGTCCACCTGTTGTCGGTAATTCTTGCCGGTTTATGCTTGTTCTATTTTCATGCGGCTGAACCGTTTGAAGGGCTCAACGAAAAAGGCATGATGTTTGTCGGATTTTCAATATCCGCCGTGATCCTGTGGTCAATTGAAGTGATACCGGCATACCTTGTCGCTTTGCTCATGGCCATGTGCTGGGTTCTTTTCGGTCTTGTCAATGCTGAAACGGCGCTTTCGGGATTTTCCAATTCCATCTGGCTGTTTACGGTCGGAGTTCTCGGCCTGAGTGCAGCCATATCAAAATCAGGCTTATTGTACAGACTCTCATTGCAGGTCCTAAGATTTTTCCCTTCCAGCTACAGGGGACAAATGGCCGGACTCTCGGTATGCGGCCTGATTCTTTCACCCCTCATACCATCAGCTATAGCCAAGGTCGCATTAACAAGCCCGCTTGCATTGGGTATTTCAGAATCAATGGGGTTTGCAGACCAAAGCAAAGGATCGGCAGGACTTGGTTTTACAGCCCTGATTTTTTCCGGGTTGTTTATTCCTTTCTTTCTTACTGCAAGCTATGTAAACTTTATCGTTCTGGGAATGCTTCCCGGGGAATACATTTCCTGGCTCGAGTGGTTCTGGTGGTCAATGCCACTTATGATATTCTTTTCGGTCTGTATGTTCGGCGTTATTTTTCTTCTTTTCAGGCCGGAAAACCTGCCGGAAAAGCCGTCAAAACAACTACTTAAAGATCAGCTTATGACTCTCGGCAGGATGACGCGGCAGGAAATAGTTACACTATCGGTACTGACCGGAGTCATTACCCTCCTCATTCTCCAGCCCTGGCACAACATAGGGGGAGTCTGGATCGTGATAAGCGGTTTTGCCATGCTTGTCATATTCGGGCTGCTTGACAAAAATACTTTAAAAACAGGCATTGACTGGGCATTTCTACTTTATATCGGAATAATCTTTGCCTTTGCCGACACGGCATCAAGGCTTGGTGTTACTCCATGGATTGCCGGAATCCTTACTGATCTGCTGAAACCTTTTACAGCCTCTCCATATGCTTTTCTGCCTACTTTGGCCGTTATGGTTTACCTTGCATCGTTTATCGTAACCGGCAGCCCTTTGGTTATATTGCTTATTCTCTCCCTTTTACCTATGGCAAAACAGGTGGGAATACATCCATGGCTGATTGCATTCGTAATCCTGCTTTCCTACAATCCTTTTTTCTTTTCGTACCAGTCGGCCATATACCTTACAGCCTATTACGGAACTGATGAAAAAGCCTTCACGCACCGGCAGGGCCGTGCGGTCGCAATTTATTACGCATTAATTACAATACTTGGAATCATAATTTCCATACCATTCTGGGAATCAATCGGCCTGATAAAGTAAAAAAAAGCGGTAAGAGGCAGGAATGTTTTTGGGTAATATTTCACAAAGTAACAGGCTTGACATTTTTTGCAGGAAACTATATGGAAAGATAGAAACATCCTGATGATGTGTAATGATTAACGGTTAACACCGACTGTTTGTTCTGCAACATTCAAGCTTAATTATACAGGTGATATTTATGAGAATAAAACATGTTTTTCCAGTTATTATTATGTCAATTCTTCTTTTTGCCGGAAATGCTCCCGGTGGAAGCGGAGTGCGTACCGGGACTCTGACCTTCTCAGCTCCGGTTTATGAGATAGAAGATCTGGCGGCCGAAATGCAGGGAGACGGCAACAATGTGCTTGTTACCGGGAAAATAAGGAATTTAAGCCATTATCCTGTAAAGGGATATGTAATAGTATATTTTAAGAATGGACAGGATGAAGTAGTTCATTCGGTTGAAACCGATGTTAATGATAAAAGGCCCTTTCCTCACGGGAAGACAGGCGCCTTTGAGACATCCGCAAATATAGGCAGTGCCCCCGATATCCAGAATGTTATAATAGAATTTGTAAACAGGTAAGCCGCTGCAAAAAAAGTAGTCATCTGTTTGAAGCTCACCGCCGCAAGTCCGCCCGCATACTGATTGGCGGGACCTTCGACGGGGAATGCGCTCGCTGTTTCGGTTCAATTAACGTGCATATTCTTTGATCTGTCTGAACCAATCTTATATTTTTTCAATATTCTTTCACCGCTTTCAACAACCTTTTTCCTGTCAAGTATCATTTTATATCCGCGGATATCTTCAACAACGTGATACTCCTCCGTGTTTTTTTCAAACCCCCTGACAAGGTCACCGATTCTTGAGATTTTTATACCGTTAACCGACGATATAACGGTATCAACGAAATCATGATATCCGATATTTATTTCATCGGCAAGAACCTTTACAAGAACAACAATCTCTCTCTGTTCATTGGTCGGTTCTCCGTTGATGTAGAAATTTAAAAGTTCCTTGGGAGCATTTATATACCAGTCTTTCTCTGTCCCATATTCCATCAGATAGTTTAAAGTAAGAGTTTCAAATACAAGACCGCCGATAATGTAATAAACCGGCGGCTCATCATACCGTTCATGTGACACCAGTCGTTCATAATCGAGCGGTTTTGTGAGCTTTACGGTTGCCGCTCTTATCCTTCCGTTTCTGAATATTTCAAATTTTACCGAATCATTTATCTGTTTCTTTTGCATTAAATACCCAAAATAGGTCCTCTCTCCCTGTCTGAATTCTATGGTTCCGTCATTTTCTATGTTTTTCCCTTCAATCGAAATCAATATATCCCCCGGTTTTATGATTCCTTCCGCAGGTGAATCAGGATAGACCCTGTTGATCAAAATACCTGTCTGCTTCTCAGGCATGAGGTAGTTACTCCTCATATCAGGATTCTCCATTTTCTGCATTGACATGCCTATATCCGGTGTTCCATCATGCGCTCCGTCTTTGATATCCTCGAGAAAGTGCTTAATTACAGGCGCCGGAACCATGTATCCTATATTTTCATAACGGCCGTCCTGCAATCCCTGGAATGCCACACCGACAATTTTATCATCCCTGTTTATAACAGGCCCTCCGCTGTTCCCGGAATTTATTGCGGCATCTATCTGGCAGGTAAGCAGATAAGAGCTGCTGTGATAATATTTGTTGTGCTCTATTCTTGAAACAACCCCTTCCGTGATGGAAAGTTTATCCCCGCCTTCAGGGAAGCCGTAGACAACAACCTTATCCTTGATTTCGGGCAGATCTCCTATTTCAACAGGCTCTATTCCTTCAAAAAAAGATTCGTCTTTGACTTTCAGTACAGCAAGATCAGATTCATGCGCGACACTTTCCAGTTCGGCAGTATACCTTTTTGCTTCTCCGGAACGTCTCACCTGTATGAATGTCTGGTCCCGTATTACATGTGCGTTTGTTAAAATCCTTTTATTGCTTATTATGCACCCCGAACCATGAAATATTTTCTGCCCCCACATCTGCCACGGTTCATGATAATTATAGGGATTGCTGACCGTATAAATTTTAACTACAGCCTCTTTGACGCTTAATTTCGCCGAAACAGGCGCTGCAAAAACAAACATTATAATTATCGCCCGAACAATGATCCCGACCGATTTCATATGGCGCTCCTGATGAAATTTATAACGGCTTTTGGCAGAAATTAGCCGGGATAAAAAAGAGGGTGGAACACTGCGATTTGATTTTGAACCGAAACAGCGAGCGCATTCCCAGCCGAAGGTCCCGCCAATCAGTATGGCGGGCAGACTTGCGGCGGTGAGCTTCAATATTAAAAACAATATACTTTTATTTTTTTATAATATCTCCAGCCCCTGAAATTTCCTGAATCACCTCTTTGGGATTCCCGTAATAAGTGATATCTCCGGCGCCGTTTATTTCCGCCTTCAGTTTTTTTGAAGCATTAACGACCGCATTTCCGGCGCCGTTTATCGATACTTCAACATTTTCGGCCTTCAGATCCTTTGCTTTCAGGTCTCCTGATCCGGATACATCAACTCTGATATTCTTTGTTTTTCCGGATGCTTTAATATCACCAGCGCCATCAATTTCCAGATCAAGTTTATTGTTGTCCACTCCGGAAATTGAAAGATCTACGGCGCCTGAGGCCGTTACCTTTTCAATATTGTCGGCCGATACCCTGACCTCCAGCAGTTTTTTTGGGCATATGGTTTTTGACGTTGTTATCTGAAGGGTATTGCCTTTTATTCTTGTGATTATATGGGGCAGTATATTGCTGTCACCACTGACTTCAAGTTTTTGTTTCTTACGGCATTCCACCTGAACATTAAAGGCGCCGTCCACCTCAACATTGCTGAATGCCGAAACATTCCTGTTTTCCGTTTTTGCGATACCGTTCCCTTCCACACCACCGCCGCAACCGCTGCTTCCGGAGCGTGCAGTTCCTCCGTCGATCGAAATATCGCCGACGCTCCCGCCGCCGATATTTATTGTAACGCCTCCTGCAGCAACTTCACCCCCGCTGAAAACCATCAAATATATAACCAGCGGGAAAAATACATATAAATATTTTTTTGGATTCATACAGCCTCCTTTTCCAATTAGTTGTAATAACTGGAGGTGCATAATAATTAAACTGCTAATCTATTGCGATAAAAGGTTTCTTGAGATCATTCTTTATGAGTTTGCCTTCATCGGGAGCTCCGTATATCCTGCTGTATACTGTTCTAGTCTCTCCGGTAATGGTATCGACTACGAAAGCCCCCACTCCTCCTGAATTATTTCCAAAAGAAGTTGCCCATGAAGATATCTGAAACCTTCCATAGTTGGGAGGAGGCGGACTCAGCGTGTCTGCGCCGGCTAAAAACAGGATGCCTGTCACCACAAGCATCCCCAACAGAAAAAACTTGATTCTTTCTGACCAGAGTTTATCCTTCATTGCAAATCTCCTTTCCTGTATATAATAAGTGAGTTAAAAAAAATCCCCTTCTCTCCACCTCCATATAATGAGGGAAGATGAAGGGGACTTTAATTATGTAAAAATATGGACGCGGTTCTCTTATATTCTATAATCAACAGTCGGTTAGGAGGCGTTACGACGGCTTAAGGCTTTTTTACGGTCTTGGATTTCTTGAAATCATCCTGCTGAGCGCCCTGCCCTTCAACCTCAATGACTTCTCCTGCGCCGACAACAGCTTCGCCAAGCATTGCCGATACTGCATCTACATTTAATACCATCTTGACAAAAGCATCGCCTTCCTTATCCCAACCGAAATCCGTGATCTCAGACAGGGCAAGTGACGCCTGAACTTTTGTCTGTATGAGATCCGATTTGAGCATATAATTTTCAACTGTCGTCTGGCTCTCAAGGGTAAATCCGGCTATCTGCTGCGCCAGCTGCTTGTAAGCGTCAATCTGAGCAGCCCTGAGCGCTTTCAAGGGGCCTGCTTTTTCGGAAGAACTTGTACCGAAACCGACATGTTTAAACACCTTTCCGTTTAGAGCCACGTTCGACCCGTCTATATTTACAATTTCGCTTGCCGTCATAGTAGCAGTAGCTTTGGCAATATCTTGCTGCGGATCGTAAACAACATCTGAAATCTTTATGCCCGACAAGGTTGCGGATGTCTTGGAATCGGTTTTTCCGACATAACTGTCCGCAGTCATGTTTTTCACTTCTTCCGAGGAGCGGACTTTCAGGCCATAAACCTGCTCGGTAAGCCCTCTCATTGCATCATTTTTTGCAGCCATTATAGCCATCATTTTTTTATTTCCGGCCCATACGCCCGGAGCAAATAAAGTAATACAAACAAGTAAAACAAGAAAAGCTTTAAAACATCTTGATATCATATAACCGCCTCCTCCCTTTTGGAGCAATTCATGGCCATTGTTTTCTTACCTGACACTTTCCGTTTATGCCGGAACCGTATTTACGGTAATTATATAAATCCTACTTTGATGCGTCCGGCGCCGTTTTTTCTTTTGTTAATTCACCTGGCTCAGGCGCCGCATCGTTTTCCGGTTTCTTGTTCCCCTCTCCGAAATCCAGAGTGGCTTCCTTTGCGACTGATTTTACCTGATAAATTTCAAAATTTATCTTTCCGCTCTCGCTGCTGACCTTTGCTTTCACGTC
The DNA here is from genome assembly GCA_964452445.1 of uncultured Desulfonema sp. Classification (GTDB taxonomy): domain Bacteria; phylum Desulfobacterota; class Desulfobacteria; order Desulfobacterales; family RPRI01; genus RPRI01. The sequence goes on from CAYVMK010000126.1 coordinate 6,390, forward strand.
AACTTTCCCGTCCATGGGAAGGTCAGGAATCTGTCTGACCATCTGT